>NZ_CP187112.1:155000-205000 GCF_050613275.1 Anoxybacillus dikiliensis | reverse complement strand
GAACCGCCGACCCCTTGCTTGTAAGGCAAGTGCTCTCCCAGCTGAGCTAATCCTCCGAAATAAAATGGAGTGAACAAAGTGAGCACTCCAAAGGATGACCCGTACGGGATTCGAACCCGTGTTACCGCCGTGAAAGGGCGGTGTCTTAACCACTTGACCAACGGGCCATATTCATTGTCTTCCTGGCGGAGAAGGCGGGATTTGAACCCGCGCGCCGTAAAAGAACGACCTAACGGTTTAGCAAACCGTCCCCTTCAGCCACTTGGGTACTTCTCCAATGGCTCCGCAGGTAGGATTCGAACCTACGACCGCTCGGTTAACAGCCGAGTGCTCTACCACTGAGCTACTGCGGAATAATAATAAAGGTGATTCATACTACCTAACCAATATTATAGTTTAACTTTACTGCCTCTTCCTCTACTAGTATACTCAATGATGATGGATGCGTCGAGGCAACTCGCAGCTTAACCAAAGAAGCATTGCTCGTCACTGAGCTACTGCGGAATAACTTATTCATTAGGACTGCTTATATTATATTTATTCTTTTTATGTTTGTCAACCGTCTTTTTTTCACTCGTTTTTTCTCATCGAATGACGACGGCTTTTATAATTTAGCACATACAGATTTGGCTTGTCAACACTCTCTTTTTATTTTTTTTAATTTTCCTCGACAGCGTCCACATACATATCGATTCGTATCCATCGCTTTTTTTCGCACATATACATAATGGCATGATGTGCATTCATAATACCTTTTCTTTCCCGTCTTTGCTAATACAACAGGTTTGCAAAAGCGTGGGGCTCGTACTTTTTGTAACAATTCCCGAAAATCACGATCACGATGCCGATAACCTTTTCCTTCTAGGTGTAAATGATAGTGGCATAATTCGTGCTTAATTACTTGGATGAGTTCTTCTTCCCCATATTGTTCGTAATATTTTCGATTCAGTTCAATGTTATGTGTAGAAAGTAAATATCTCCCACCTGTCGTCTTTAACCGATCGTTAAATATCGCTCGATGTCGAAACGGCTTATGAAACACTTGTAACGACACACGCTCAACAAGCGCCTGCAACTCGCGCTCATCCATTTTACCTCCGTCCTTTCACCATTGGGCTCTTTTACTCATAACATAATAAAAAACGATTTGAAGGTGATCATCATGCCGATGTGGCTAAGAAACCAAATGCGCCGTGCATATTATGAGAAAAATCGCGCTCAAATTAAACTTCTCAATCAATGTTGGTTTTTTTACCGGAAAACACACTGCTCATAACAGTGTGTTTTCCGATGTTGGTGGAATCATCGTTAAAGCGATGCGCTCTTTTTGTAAATCGACCGAATCAACCCATACTTTCACAATATCGCCGACTGACACAACATCAAGTGGATGTTTCACATATCGATTGCTTAGTTTTGAAATATGAACAAGCCCATCTTGTTTCACACCAATATCTACAAATACGCCAAAATCGACAACGTTTCGTACCGTCCCTTCTAATTCCATACCTTTTTTCAAGTCCTCCATCTTCAACACATGTTGCTTTAAAATAGGCTTTGGCAAATCATCGCGCGGATCGCGCTCTGGACGCTTAAGCGCATCGATAATATCTTGAAGCGTCAATACCCCTATGTTCAGTTTTTGTGCTGTTTCTTCTATATCTATCCCTTCAAGTGCAACACGCAACTGCTCACTACCGATCGCTTCTGTCGAAAAACCGAGGCGGCGTAACAATTGATACACTTCTTCATAACGTTCTGGATGGATTGGTGTGCGGTCTAGAGGTTCATCACCATCTAAAATGCGTAAAAATCCAATACATTGCTCGTACGTCTTTGCCCCTAATCTCGGAATATTTTTCAGTTGCATACGATTTGTAAACTTCCCGTGTTCTTCACGGTATTTTACAATATTTTCGGCTACTGTCTTCGTTAAACCAGATACATATTGCAACAATGTCGAAGAAGCGGTGTTGACGTTTACTCCAACTTGGTTCACAACCGTTTCCACAACAAACCGTAACGACTGTTCTAGTTTTTTTTGTGATACATCATGCTGATATTGCCCAACCCCAACCGATTTCGGATCAATTTTTACTAATTCAGCTAACGGATCTTGCACGCGACGAGCGATGGATACAGCACTTCTCTCTTCTACTTGCAAATGCGGGAACTCTTGACGCGCCAAATCAGAAGCAGAATATACACTCGCCCCCGCTTCATTTACAATTAAATAAAAAACGTTTCCTTCCCATTCAGAAATTGTATCCGCTACAAACTGTTCTGTCTCTCGCGATGCCGTTCCATTTCCAATGGCAATTAACTCCACTTGATACGTATGAAGTAGTTGCTTTAATTTTTCTTTCGCTTTCTCCACCTCATTTTTCGGTGGATGTGGATAAATGACATCAATATGAAGCACTTTTCCCGTTTCATCGACAACGGCTAACTTACATCCTGTACGATATGCTGGGTCGATCCCTAAAACGACCTTTCCTTTTAAAGGTGGTTGCAACAGCAAGTTGCGTAAGTTTTCAGCGAAAATGTGAATCGCTCGTTCTTCCGCATGTTCTGTCAACTCGTTTCGTACCTCTCGCTCAATAGACGGAGCAATTAAACGTTTATATGCATCTTCAATCGCTTCAGCAACAATGTCGGCCGCTGATGAGCGCTCATTTCGTATAACTTGTTTACGAATGTATGTAATGATTCGTTCAGCTTCTACATCAATTGCAATGCGCAAAATTCCTTCTTTTTCACCGCGGTTCATCGCTAACACACGATGCGCCGGTGCTTTGGCAATCGATTCGCGATGATCGTAGTACATTTCAAATACACGTTTTTCGTCTTTTTCTATCTCTTTTCCAACCGAAACAATTGTGCCCGTTTGCCAAGTTTGTTGACGGATCCATTGACGGATTGTAGCGTCATCTGACACTTTTTCAGCAATAATATCTTTGGCACCTTGAATTACTTCTTCGATCGTATACACTTCTTTTTGTTCATCAATAAACTCTTCTGCCCGATTTGTCACCGTCTCATTTGGAAATGTTAATAACCATTCTGCAAACGGTTCTAACCCTTTTTCTTTTGCAATTGTTGCTTTCGTTCGCCGTTTTTGTTTATACGGGCGATATAAATCCTCCACTTCTTGCAATTTTGTTGCGCTTAAAATCGCTTCTTTTAAATCGTCCGTCAACTTCCCTTGCTCATCAATCAAACGAATGACTTCTTCTTTTCTTTTTGTTAAATTTTGTAAATAGTTCCATTCGTCTAAAATCGTCCGAATTTGCACTTCATCAAGCGCACCGGTCATTTCTTTTCGATAACGAGCAATAAAAGGAATCGTATTTCCTTCTTCATGAAGTTGAATGACATGTTGAATATGTACAAGCGAAATGTTTAATTTCGCGGCCAGCTTGTTTAGTAGATCCAAGCGAGATTCCTCCTCTTAAACAAAAATAGCTACAAAACGTAGCTATTTTCCATCATATTAAAAATCAATAAGACCGAGGCTAATTTGCAACGCTTCATCAACCTTATCCATCATCTCGTCATCTAAATGGGTAATCTTATCTGTCAGACGTTGTTTATCAATCGTCCGAATTTGTTCAAGCAAAATGACAGAGTCCCGCTCAAATCCGTAGCGCTTTGCATCGATTTCAACATGTGTAGGCAACTTGGCTTTCTGAATTTGCGCAGTAATGGCAGCAACAATAACGGTTGGACTGAAACGGTTCCCGATATCATTTTGAATAACAAGCACAGGGCGCACGCCCCCTTGCTCTGATCCAACTACTGGAGAAAGATCGGCAAAATACACGTCACCACGTTTGACAATCAAAAGATTACCCCCCGCTAACTAAGCGTTCAACGGTGTGGTCAGCTTCATATTCCGCCAGAAACGCCTCCGATGCAAGCGACAAGTTGATTTTCGCCATCTCCATATACCCACGTCTCATCGCTTCTCGAATTTGACGCTTTTTCCGCTCGCGAATATACATTTTCATCGCTTGATAAATGAGTTCATTTCGGCTGCCGTTTTCTTGCTTGACAATTCCATCTAATTCATTCACTAACGCCTGTGGTAACCGAATAACAATTTCTGTTGTTGCGCTGGATTCAGACACAAACACACACCTCCAACTAAACTACAACCACATAGTTGCTCCCAATTTACATCATACCATTTCATCTTCGCGATGCAAAGTCATTTCCAGCATCATTCGTTCAAATTTTGTAGAAATTTTTCGAAAAATACCGTTCTCCTTGCACCCATCTACTATAATACCGCATTTCTCACTTCAATTATACTCTTGTTTCTTAAAAAAATACGGGGAACACGATAACTAATTGTACAAGGGATTTCATAATTGATCGTATTCAAATGGGCTGCAACATCATCAATAGAAATGCGATCGCCTTGTTGTTCACCAATGAGAGTGACCTTTGTGCCAATTGGAAGCTCATAAGGCAAACGAATCATCATTTGATCCATACAAACTCGACCAACAATTTGGGCACGCTTTCCATCAACAAGAACGGAAAAATGCTGCATCCGACGCAACCAACCATCCGCATAACCGATCGGAACCGTACCGATCCACTCGTCCGTTTCTGCCTCATATGTCACCCCGTAGCTTATTTTTTCTCCCCGTTTCACTTTTTTGACGTTTGTTAAGCGGCTATGGAGCGAGAATGCTTCTTTTAAAGGATACGGCAACAACGGTTTCATTTCTTGTGACGGCGACAGTCCATACATCGAAATGCCTAAACGTACTGCATTAAACACTCGATCCGGATAGCGCAATCCGGCTGCGCTATTAGCGCAATGAATGACGGGGGGAGTGACAGGCAACCATTTTAACATGCGCATAAACGTATCATATTGAAACTCAAAATAATCGGTCTTTCGTTCATCCGCCGTTGCAAAATGTGTATACACTCCTTCAAGTACGAAATCCGTTTGTTGCGACATAAGCGCAACGATCCGCTCTATTTCTTCCTTCGTTTTAACACCTAACCTTCCCATCCCTGTATCGCATTTGATATGAATCATAAGCGGCCGCTCATATGCATAGGCTAGCGCTTCTTCAACCCATTGCGATTGATATACGGTTAATGAAATATTTTCCTTTGCGGCAAGCGGAGCGTATTGAGGGTTCGTCGCCCCAAGCACAAGAATGGGAACATCCAAAGGAATTCCTTTTCTACGTAGTGCTAACGCTTCATCTAAAAAAGCAACTGCTAATCTTGCTGCTCCCGCTTCAAGCGCCGTTTTCGCCACTTGTATATCCCCGTGCCCATAAGCATTCGCTTTCACGACAGCTATTACATCAACATGGGAACCGACATACTCCTTCATAGACTGTACATTATAAAAAATGGCATCTAAATCAACTTCTGCCCATGTATCGCGATAAAAAGTTCTTTCCATCCTTCATACCCCTTCAAAAATATGTTCACGTTTGATTATTTCTTTTCTCTTGATAGGATGTCAACAAAAAAATAAAGACCCGCCACGCGAGTCTTATTTCATCACTTTACCTTGTACAGAACGAGCAATCGCAACCATTTCTTCTTTCGTTAAATCTTGTGAAGCAAGAATAAAATCAACACCTTTATACGTCCATGTTAACGTCCCGTTTGCCATCGCCCCAACTGCAAACCCTAAATCGACCGGTTCTCCTTTGACCGTTGTCGATACGTTCGCTGTCGGTACAACATGCGCTTTTTCCTGTACGAGCGTGAACGATTTCTCTCCAGCAAATGTCATAACAATTCGTTTTCCATTTGACGTTGTAAATTCCTTTTCTTCAACAAGCTTCACACCATCGAGCTCATATGTCGGATACATGACTGGAATAGCTTGTTGATTCGCTTCTGCTGTTGCCTGTTGCTCACTTTCTAACTTTGCCCGTGTCATGTTTTTGCTCACATCAAAAGCATTGTGATCAAATGCAGCATTCCACTCCACCTTCGAAAACTCCACTGTCAACATCGGTTGGGAGTCTACGTCCATGACCGTCACTTTGACCGGTGTTAAATCCTTTTTATTTAACGTAATTTCTTGCTTTGGCAACATTTTTTTATTTTCGTAATTTGTTTTTGTTTCAAAAACGTAATGATTTTTTGTTGCTTTAAATGCTGCCTTCGGGTCAGCTAAAATGTCTTTGACGAGCGACTCATACAAATATACTTGGCTTGCGTTTTGCGGCCAGTCGCTTTGAAAACGAAAACTTTTATTCAGCGCCGGCGTCAATACAAATACCCCTTCGTCGTTTCGTAAAATCATTTGATGTTGATCTCGTTGGGCATTTTTCAAATTCACACGATAGTAGCTTGGCGACTTATGCCAAATTTCAATTTCATACACTTGCGGCTCCGTTCCTGTTTGAAGCGTCATTTTTGCTTCTGCCTTGTACCCGGACATCGTTTTAACTTTTTCATCGAGCGCTTTTAACACATCTTGTTGGGATTTCTCTCCGCAAGCCGCCAAACTGCCTAAAATAAAAATAAGCAGGCACCAAAAAAGCAACGTTCGTCTCATTTTTTCAACCCCTTTACCTCATTTGGACTTCTTTCATAAGCCATCATATGAGGTCAACGGAGAGAATATGCAGACTAGCTTGACAAGCGTTCAATAATTACTTGAGCCACAGCATAGTGGGCGCTGTGGGAAATAGAAACGTGCACGCGCTGATCGGCTAATACGGAATCGATGTACGGTTTGCCGCACTCATCGTTTTTCACCTCAACATCACTAAACGACACATGTGCGCCAATTCCCGTCCCTAACGCTTTCGCATACGCCTCTTTTGCAGCAAATCGACCTGCAACAAACTCAATTTTTCGTTTTGACGACAATTCGAAAAAACGCATTCGTTCATTTTCTGTTAACACGCGTTCAATAAATTTCGGTTGCCTTTCTAACAAATGAGCGATACGACTCAACTCTACAATATCGATGCCAATCCCAACAATCATCTATACCCCTCCAATAAACAAAAAGAAGCTATCTGTTCAGACAGCTCCTATCGTTTTGTACGTGTTTTCGCTCCCCGTCCACGCGTCTCACTACGACGTTGGCGCGTTTGGACTTGCCGCTTTTTCTCTTTTTTCATAATCGGAGGCTCTTCCGTCAACTGTACCGGCGTCATATCCGGCTCTTTCGTTAACATTTTAATACACGCAGCAACGAGCGAAACAGAGTCGTGCTCTTCTAACAATTCCTCAGCAGCGCGTTTGTAAAATGATAAGTTATTATGCTCAATGGTAGCAAGCAATTTTTCCACAGCCGCCCGCTGTTGACCTTCTAGCGCCTCATCTAACGTCGGCGGCTTCATCCGTTCCATTTTCCGCTTTGTCGTCTTTTCAATATGGTGCAACTGCCCAATTTCACGCGGTGTAACAAACGTAATCGCCATTCCTGTTTTGCCCGCACGTCCTGTTCGACCGATACGGTGAACGTAGCTTTCTGGATCTTGCGGAATATCGAAGTTATAAACATGCGTTACGCCAGAAATGTCTAAGCCGCGGGCAGCAACGTCAGTCGCAACTAAAATATCAATCGAACCTTCTTTAAATTTGCGCAAGACAGATAAACGTTTCGCTTGGCTTAAATCACCGTGAATACCTTCTGCTGTATAACCGCGCAAGTTGAGTGCTTCCGCTAGTTCGTCGACACGACGCTTCGTTCTTCCGAAAACGATCGCTAGCTCCGGCGATTGAATATCTAGTAAACGCGTTAACGTATCAAACTTTTTCTTCTCTTGAATTTCGATATAGTATTGTTGAATGTTCGGAACGGTCATTTCTTTTGCTTTTACACGAACAAGCTCCGGATTGTTCATAAAGCGCTCAGCAATGCGGCGAATTGGCTCTGGCATGGTCGCTGAAAAAAGAAGCGTCTGTCGTTCAGTTGGCACATGACTTAAAATCGCTTCAATATCTTCAACAAACCCCATGTTCAACATTTCATCCGCTTCATCTAACACGACGGTATGCACGTTCTGTAAACGGAGCGTACGACGTTGAATATGATCAATAATGCGTCCTGGCGTGCCGACAATAATATGTGGGTGTTTCTTTAATGCTCGAATTTGCCGCTCAATATCTTGCCCCCCATAAATCGGCAAGACACGCACACGCTTCGTTGAGCCAATTTTATATAGCTCCTCGGATACTTGAATAGCTAATTCCCGCGTCGGTGCAACAATAATCGCTTGCACAGCATCATGGTTCATATCAATTTTTTCCACAAGTGGAATACCGAACGCTGCCGTTTTTCCAGTCCCTGTTTGCGCTTGCCCGATGACATCACGATTTTGTAAACTAAGCGGAATCGTCGCCGCTTGAATTGGCGTCGCCTCTTCAAATCCCATTTTACTAACTGCTTTCATCACTTCTGGACTTAATCCAAATTCTTTAAATGTAGCCAATGTTTTCATACTCCTTCTTCAAATAACTTACGAAAAAAGGCATTCCCGTATAGACGGAAGTGCCTTGTTCAAATTCATTCCGTAAACAGCTCTCGTTCATCATACCATTTTATGCATATGTTTTCAACAAATTGAACAACTCTTTTTACTCATTTAGCAAAGAAATGATTTCCTCTAGCTTCATGCCACGCGATGCTTTTAATAAAATAACATCGCCTGCTCCCATCATCGCTTGTACATCTGCGGCTAATTTCTCCTTATCTGTATACGAGCGAACACATCCTTCGCGAAACCGTTCGCTCGCTCGCTCAGCGATCGCTTTAGCACGCTCTCCGTACGTTAATACGTAATCTATTTTTTGTGGGTCGACCATTTCGCCAATTTGTTCGTGAAAAGCGATTTCTTGGTCACCTAGTTCAAGCATATCGCCGACAATCGCTATTTTTTTGCGATATCCTGTCAGCTGGCCGAGCAGCTCAAGAGCAGCACGCATAGATGTCGGGCTTGCGTTATATGCATCATTAATAATTGTTACCCCATCATCTCGCTTGATTACTTCTGTTCGCATTTTTGTTACGGTCAAGCGCGAAAATCCTTCCTTCATATGCGCTACATCGATAGAAGCAAGACGGGCCACAGCAATGGCTGCAAGGGCATTCATCACGTGGTGACGCCCAAGGAGAGGCATATGGAACATTTCATCTGGCCAACGATTGACTGTAAATGACGTACCATCCGCCTGAACACGAATGTCAAGCGGATAATAATCGTTTGTCTTTGCCATTCCAAACGTTTCGACATGCGAAAGCATACACTGTTGAACACGCGCTTGCAATAGCGGTTCGTCACCGTGATAAACAAATGAACCTCCACGTTGTAGTCCTTTGACGATTTCAAACTTCGCTGTTGCAATTCCTTCGCGCGAACCGAGCTCTTGTAAATGCGATTCTCCTATATTTGTAATGACCGCAACATCTGGTTCCGCAAGAGTAGAAAGGAGCTCGATTTCTCCAAAACCGCTCATGCCCATCTCGACAACAGCATACTCTGTGTCCTCTTTTAAACGGAGAAGGGTCAGTGGCACACCGATATGATTGTTTAAATTTCCTTCTGTTTTTTGCACGCGATATACAGTCCCAAGCAGTGATGCAATCATATCTTTCGTCGTCGTTTTTCCGTTGCTTCCTGTCACGCCAATGATGCGCGTCCGCAGTTGTTTGCGATACGCATGTGCTAACTGTTGAAGGGCAACGAGCGTGTCATCAACAAAAATAAGCGGGACTTCTTTCGGTGCATTTGGCTCATGTTTGCTCCATAATGCAGCTGCTGCCCCTTTGTCAAACGCCTGCATGACAAATTGATGGCCGTTAAATGTCGCTCCTTTTAGCGGAACGTATATATTTCCTTGCGCGATCGTGCGCGTATCTGTTGATACACCATGAATGACAACGGCAGAAAAACGCTCATCAATCGTACTGCCTGGAATCATTGTTTGAATGTCAGCTAATGAACGTGTAATCATATTATCACCTTAAAACACATACGTAATGTTTTGCTTTTCTTCATATCGCTCAATCGCTAGTTGAATGAGACGTTCAATTAACTCCTCATACGATACGCCCGTATGTTTCCATAAAAGCGGGAACATGCTGAATGGCGTAAAGCCCGGCATCGTATTGACTTCGTTAATATACGCCTCCCCATCTGCCGTCAAGAAAAAGTCGGCGCGGACTAATCCAGCTAAATCGAGCACTTTAAAAGCGGTAAGTGCCATTTGTTTTATCGTTTCGTATTCTTTGTCTGTAATGTTTGCTGGGATGACTAATTGTGTGTTCCCATCGACATATTTCGCTTCGTAATCGTAAAACTCTTTTTTCGGGACGATTTCCCCAACGACGGAACAAATCGGCTCGTCGTTACCGATCACCCCAATCTCCACTTCACGACCGCCAATCGCCTCTTCGACGATGACTTTTCGATCGTAACGAAACGCCTCTTGAAATGCGGTTTGTAATTGCTCACGGTTTTTACATTTACTAATTCCCACGCTCGAACCAGCATTGGCTGGCTTAACAAAACATGGATATCCAAGCTCACGTTCTACCGTTTCATATACAGTTTCTTTATGTTTTTCCCATTCTTTTTTTAAGAAAAATACGTAACGCGCTTGTTTCAACCCTGCTTGTGCAAACAATTGCTTCATGACGACTTTATCCATACCGACAGCCGATGCTAACACACCGTTCCCAACGTATGGTACGTCCAACAGTTCTAACATTCCTTGCACCGTTCCGTCCTCTCCGTTCGGGCCGTGCAAAAGCGGGAAAATGACATCGATTCGTTCTTCTTTATTTCCTTCGCGGTTAGCAATGGAAGTAAGCGCTGGCAGCCCATTATCGAAAACGAGTTGCTTCACATCTTGCACTTCTCCTTCGATCGCCTTGCCACGCCACCACTGTCCGTCCGTTGTAATATAAATCGGTACAACGGTAAACTTCTCTTTATTGACTGCATTAATCACAGAGCGCGCTGTTTGCAGCGATACTTTATGTTCAGGCGACTTGCCGCCGTATAATACACCTAACGTGGTCGTCATGTTCCTTCCTCCTCAACTGTTCATGTCACTTCATTTATTGTAGCACAACTACTTTTTTATTTATATGGCGAAACGAGCCTAGATGGTGACAATGCATATTATTTCCCTGTTTGGAAACGATAAAAATACAATTGGAAAAAAGGTGTGTGAATATGAACACAATACAAATGTTATTCGTTTTAATGCTATCTATCGGACTAATGAATCACGTTATCATCATTCCTGTTTTGCTCGAAGTTGCTGGACGCGATGCATGGATTTCTACCGTAATCGGACTTATATTGCTCGTTGTATTTCTCCCTTTCATCTATTTTCCTATTAAACAGTCGCAACAGACGCACATCTTCCAATGGCTAAAACAACATATCGGGGCTCCGATCGCTTATTTGATCGCGTCGATTACATGCATATATTTACTCGTTATTAGTATCGTCACGTTAAAAGATACGACAACGTTTACGACGACATCATATTTAACAGCAACACCGAACTGGGCGATCGTCGTCACACTTTGTATCATTTGTTTTTATAACGCCTCCATCGGCTTGCCATCCATCGCAAAAACATCCGGTATCATTTTACCTTTCGTCGTCGTATTTGGCATATTCGTCGCTCTCGCAACGACACCACATAAAAACTATGAATTGTTGAAACCGATGCTCGAAGAAGGATGGGAGCCTGTTTGGAAAGGAGTCATGTACGTTGCTGCCGGATACGGGGAAATTGTTCTTCTCCTGTTTATGCAGCAACAAATGAAAACAAATATTTCTTTTATGAAACTCATTTTGTTCGGGCTTGTCGCCGCTAGTTTATCAATTGGGCCAACGATTGGAGCCATTACAGAATTTGGTCCTGCAGAAGCAAGCCATCTCCGTTATCCCGCATTCGAACAATGGCGCATGGTGAACTTAGGAACATATTTAGAGCATTTTGATTTTTTATCTGTTTACCAATGGCTTGCAGGCGCTTTCATTCGCATTTCGCTCGCAACAGCGCTTATCCCGGAGTTATTTGACATTACAAATAAATCATCGCGCCGCTGGATATTACTATTCGTATACGTCGTCTTGTTCTTCGCTGCTATGACACCAATGAGCGATTATACATTTTTTTATATGTTAAAAAAATGGGTGCTGCCGATTTCGTTTCTATTCATTTGCTTTCTTTCTACTGTCTTGTTCGTCCTAGCGTTGGCGATACGTATAAAAGAAAGGAGAGCGTCCGCATGACCGCTGAAATCATTGTCGATGAACGAACATTAAAAGAACATTTTGCACAATGTAAAGATGTCGTACTTATGCCAGCTACCATCTATTCGGACGAACGAAAACCGCTTTCACTCATTTTCGTCTATTGTGAAGAATTATGTGATACGAAGCTACTCAAAGAATTTATTTTCCCGACCATTACGCGCATGGGGCAACAATATCCGCTCTATTCCGTTACAGATATTGAAAAATATAAACAAATGCCGCTTCACTTAGTCGGGAAATCCGTCTCTGCCCAACAGCTCGATTTTATCATTTTTAACGGAGATTTAATCATTTACTTCGTCGAAGCTGGGGCAATGTATTCCATTTCGCTCGCGAATCCACCAAACCGCAACCCCGAAGAGCCGAACACAGAAGTATCGATTCGCGGACCGAAAGACGGCTTTATTGAAGAAGTAGCTAAAAACGTGGCACTCGTACGCAAGCGGCTGAAAACGAGCAGTTTACACGTCGAACAAGTATTAATCGGCAAACGAAGCCGAACGAAAGTCGATCTTTTATATATAAAAGACATTATAAATCAAGAAACAATTGATGAACTGAAACGACGTTTAAGCACCATCAACATCGACGCCTTAACTGGAACGAACCAATTAGAAGAATTGTTAAGTGAAAAACATATCTCTCTATTTCCCGTCTTCGCATACTCTGGTCGTCCTGATTTTGTCGTGAACGCGCTGTTAAGCGGACGATTTGTTGTGTTTGTTGATGGCTCGCCGACAGCATTGATCGGACCGGCAAATTTAACATTTTTATTAAATACTTCAGAAGACAATAGTACATCGTTCGTATTTGTTACGTTTCAACGCATCATTCGGCTCATCGGTGTCAGCGTGGCGGTTTTTTTTCCAGGGCTTTGGGTAGCAATTATTACGTACCATCAAGACCAATTGCCGTTTACACTATTAGCAACAATCGTTCTCTCACGACAAGGGGTTCCCCTCCCCGCCCCATTAGAAGCATTTATTATGCTTAGTTTATTTGAAATTTTTAAAGAAGCAGGAATGCGGCTTCCGATTGCAATCGGGCAGACGTTATCTGTCGTTGGCGGGTTAATTATCGGACAGGCGGCTATTAACGCTGGATTAGCGGCTCCCGGAACGCTTGTCATTATGGCAACGTCACTAATCGCGACGTTTACGCTCGTCAATCAATCGCTTGCTGGGACGGTGTCCATTTTGCGTTTTATCGTCCTCGCTGCCTCATCAATGCTCGGATTGTTCGGTTTTATTGCGTCCCTTTTTTTCCTAGTTATTTACACGGCGAACTTGACATCGTTTGGCGTCCCATATTTAGCCCCACTTTCTCCGACAGCAGGAGATATATGGAAAGTCATTATTACAAGCGGATGGAAAAAGTTTAAAATGCGCCCAAAAATGTTGAAAACGAACGATAATACGCCGGGGGATGAATCATGAATCGACTATTCATTTGCTGTTGTTGTTTGTTTTTAACAGGCTGTTGGGGGATGAAAGAAATTGACCATCTCGCTTACATTCATGCAATCGGTATAGACTATGAAGACGATCAAGTGATCGCATACGCTCAGCTCATTAGTTTTTCAGGGCTCGCAAAAGTCGAAGCGGGGGGTGGACGGGAGAAATCGACCGTTACAATTGGAAAAGCAAAAGGGGAAACGTTTAATGTCGCGACAGATCGGTTGTATCACGCGATTCAACAAGGCGTATCGTGGGGACATATTAAAGGAATTGTTTTTACGGAACGGGCGCTCAAAAAAGGACTTGTGCGTGACGTCATTGATGTGCTTGACCGTTACAATGAAATTCGCCATACCATTTGGGCATTTACAACGAAAAAATCGATTGAACAGCTATTTGAAACAACGCCATTTTTAGATTATTCGCCGTATTTTTCGTTACTGGCGAACCCGACGGATATTTATGAACAAAGTTCATTCATTCAACCGAAGCGGCTAAATCAACTTATTGCCGCTTCAAATGAAAAAGCAGTCGTCTTCCCCCTCCCATCCCTTGCAGTGGAGGAAAAAAGTTGGACGGAAAATAAAAAGAAAAAGCCGATGCTAAAAATTGACGGCGTTTGTTTTTTGCATCGCTACAATAAGCAAGCATGCATTCCTCGCAATAAACTAGACGGTTTGCGCTGGGTTACAAAAGGAACGGGAAGAACGCCTATTTACATTCAACCAAACGGGAAAATGATTGGCACGCTCGTTGTGCGCGAACCGAAAGCAAGCATATCGTATAAAGTGAAAAATGGTATACCTGTTTTTACAGTTGATATACAAGCAACAGGCAGCATCATCGAGCTACGTGAAGACATGTCCGAAAAACAAATTATTGCATACGCAACAAAAACGGTGGAAAAGGAAGTCCAATCGTTATTCGAACTCGGGGTAAAAGAAGGAGTCGATACGCTTCAGTTATCGAACACCTTGTATCGCCAAAACGTGAATGATTGGCGAAAATACACGACAAACGGAGTAGTCCCTCTTACAAAAAATACGTTACAACGCATCCACGTCAAATTAAGTATTGACACATACGGGAAATCGAAAAAATAAAAGCGATGAGAGCTACTCATCGCTTCTTTACCGCATGTAAACGTGCTTCAATCCACTCGCTTAACGCCTCTTGCGCTGTTTTCTCACGCTCAAGCCAATATTGTTCGATCCGTTTTTCTAATTGATCCATCTCTTTATCATCCGCTAATACGCGCATTAACTGCTGATCGTACGATTCATTGTCATGGAGAAAATAAATAAGTCCTTTTGTTCTTAAATAACGCAAATTCATTTGTTCTTGTCCAGGCAAATAAGAAAGCGTAAAAGCAGGAAGTTTTTTGGCAAGCACTTCGCTCATTGTTACACCGCCTGGTTTTGTGACAACCGCATCGACTTCATCATACAGCTCGTTCATTTTCGCTGGATCGGAAATGTATCGAAACGGCCGAACGCGCGGGTCGTCCCAGCTTTTTAGCTCGTTATATAGCGCTTCATTTTTGCCGCATAATACAAAATAAGTGAGCTCACAATGTTTCACATTCGTTAAAAATTGTTTCATTCTCCCTAATCCTTGATTGCCACCTGCCACTAAAATACGTTTATTTGCCCTCTGTTTTCTTTTCTCAGCGGGTACAATATGTTCGTGAATCGGAATGCCTGTTACAATAACGCGATGACGATCGATGCGAAACGTTGTACATATAAACCGCTTTGCCTCTTCATGCGGAACGAAATGATAGTCGATTGCTGTTTTTCCCCAAATACCGCTTAAAAAAAAGTCGGTATACACGTTCACAACAGGAATAGTAACAACACCTTTTTGCTTTAAACGATGCAATACGTGCGATGGAAATGAATGGGTACATATAATAAGATCTGGATCTTTCTCTTGAAGAAGACGCTTCATTTTTTTTTCAAAATAAAGTAGCCACGGCTCAAGCGTTGGCTGCTCGAATTTTCTCATCCAACGTCGGTACATCCACTCATACGAATGAGGTAATACCGAAATCCATCGAAGGTAAAAATCGGCTACTCTTTTTTCCATTTGTTCGTTGCAATAGCTGAGGAAATCAAGCTTTTCAAAAGACGCCCCTGGAAAGCGACGTTGCAACGAATAGATAAGGGCATCGGCCACTTGATGATGGCCAGATGACATTTGAAACAAAGGTAGTACGAGAATGTTCATCATTATGCGAACTCCCTTTAATGTGTTTTTCTTCTTTTCACATATAGCCCAATGAAAAATAAACTAAAAAATACAACCGTTATCCACGGTAATAAGTAAAGAGGAATATGGATACGCTCCCCAAGAAACTTCCCGACAAATATAAATAAACTAATCCAAAACGCCGATCCAGCAAACGACAAAAAAAGAAACGGGAGAAATGGAACGCGAACAACCCCAGCCATGTATGGAGATAACTGACGAACACCTGGAATAAAATAACCAAATGTAATAATCCAAGGGGCTCGTTTTCGAAAGTGGCGATAAACATACCGATAACGCCGACGATGAAAACCAATATAATGCCCATATTTAAATAACAGCGCTGAACCGAATGTATAGCCAGCCATATAGGCAACAACCATCCCAACTGTCGCCCCAGAAATGGCGAAAAATAAGCTTTTGAATAAATGTAATTGATCGTGCGAAATAAATATGCCCACAAAAAATAGAAGTGATTCTTCAGGTGCGGGAATACCGACAATACCGAAAAATAATGAGAGAAATAATACAATATAACCGTGGGATTGAATATACATTAAAATGTTGTTCGCTTCCATTTCCTCATTCCCCTTTATTCCTCGTTCACTTTTACCCATTGAACAGAACAATGTTGCAGTAATTGCTCTAATGCTCGTAACATGTTCGCTGGCGCATGTTCGTCAGCCCCAATGGTCGAACCGCTGTCATGCAATACGATGATCGCCCCGTCTGTTATACTGTTCGTTAACCGCTCATAAAGGCGATCCACACCTAATGAAGCTTTCCAATCACCAAGAATATATGTCCACATGACGATTTTATACTTTTTTTGCATCAACACCGTCCATATGTTTAAATGTCCCCATGGCGGACGGTAGTATACCGGACGAACACCTGTAATGTGCTCTATGGTACGTGCTGATCGTTCAAGCTCCCATTCCGCAACAAACGGCGGAAGAAACCAGTTGCTCGTATGGTAATAATGGTGCAAACCGATCGTATGCCCTTCCTTATACATTCTTTTAATAAGATGTGGGTATTTTTTCGCTTTCCAGCCAACAACGAAAAACGTCGCTTTTACATTATATTTTTTTAATAAATCCAGCAACTGGGGCGTGTACACCGGATCTGGACCATCATCAAACGTTAATGCTACACCACCGTTCACCCTTTTTTGTACACGAAACGAAGAAACGCGAGTCAACCATGTCGGACATATGCCATATACGACAAATAGTGCAATAAGCCATATGTATATCAAATGAAAAGCCCCTTTCTTGATTATACAATAGGGAAAGAGCAAGCTTAAAACTTCCTTTTTCTATTTGTTTTTCACATTCGACACACCTTTTGTCGATTTCCGGGGAAATTTCCCGAAAAAAAGGCGATGTTACAACACATCGCCCTCATTGTACCATATGTCTTGACAACTACACAGGGTAAACTCCATGCTTTCGTTCAGAAAATATGACATATTTCGACATGTATGCATCTAAACGACGAATAAGTTCGGTCCGCAATTCATTTGGAGCAATAATCCCATCGACAACCATTTCCGAAGCGAGTCGATAAATGTCGATGTCTTTTCGATATTCTTCACGTTTCTGCTCAATAAATGCAGCGCGTTCTTCCTCAGGAAGTTCAGCAATTTTATTGGCGTATACTGCATTGACTGCTGCTTCCGGCCCCATTACAGCAATCTGGGCATGTGGGAAAGCTAAGCAACAATCCGGTTCAAAGGCTGGACCGGCCATCGCATATAATCCTGCTCCGTATGCTTTTCTTACAATGATTGAAATTTTCGGCACGGTTGCTTCTGACATCGCTGAAATCATTTTTGCACCGTGGCGAATAATACCTGCTCGCTCGACTTTCGTTCCGATCATAAAGCCCGGAATATCAGCTAAAAAGATAAGTGGAATATGGAACGCATCGCACAGTGTAATAAATTTTGCCGCTTTATCCGCGGAGTCGTGAAACAACACCCCACCTTTCATGCGTGGTTGATTGGCAATGATGCCAACCGGTTGCCCGTTTATGCGTGCGAGACCTGTAATAAGTTCAGGTGCAAACAGCTTTTTGATTTCACAAAACGAACCTTCATCAATGACACGGTCAATTAAATCGTACATGTTAAACGGGGCATTTTGATTTTGTGGAATAATTTCCTCAATCGTTTTATCAAATGATTTTGGCTCTTTTGGAGCTGATACTGGCGGTTTTTCACTAAAGTTCGCCGGAAAATAGGATAAATATTTACGCGCGAACATAATAGCTTCTTCTTCCGTTTTCACAAGCACATCGCCGCAACCGGAAACGGAACAATGCATGCGCGCTCCACCCATCTCTTCAAGTGTCACTTTTTCACCGATAACCATTTCCGCCATGCGTGGTGAACCGAGATACATAGAAGCGTTCCCTTCGACCATAATGACGATATCACAAAACGCAGGAATATATGCACCACCTGCTGCCGATGGTCCGAACAATAAACAAATTTGCGGCACTTTTCCAGACAGTTTCACTTGGTTGTAAAAAATTCTCCCTGCCCCACGTCTGCCTGGAAACATTTCAATTTGATCTGTAATACGAGCGCCTGCTGAGTCGACTAAATATAGGATCGGACAACGCAATTTATCTGCCGTTTCTTGAATGCGAATAATTTTTTCTACTGTTCTTGCCCCCCAAGAACCTGCCTTTACCGTCGAGTCATTTGCCATCACGCATACCGTTTGTCCATTAATTTTTCCGACGCCTGTCACAACGCCATCTGCAGGCAATCCATCCGCTAAACAGTTCGCAAAAAATGCATCTTCAAATTGTAAACCTTCATCAAATAGAAGTTTCAAACGATCGCGGACAAATAGCTTTCCTTGCTCGGCGTTTTTTTCGTGATATTTGCGCGCCCCGCCTTGTTCAATTTGTTTTCGTTTTTGTTGCAATTGTTCGACAAGCGATAATTGTTCGTTTGGAATCATGTCTCCTACTCCCCTTTGTACACCGGTTTTCTTTTTTCTTTGAACGCTTGTAATCCTTCTAATCGATCGTTTGTATGAATCGTTCGTTCATACGCCATTTGTTCAATCATAAGCCCTGTATACATATTCACTTGCATCCCGTGATTGATCGCTACTTTTGCTTGCGCAACAGCAATCGGGGCGTTATTGGAAATCGTTGTCGCCATTGCAAACGCCTCATCTAGCAACATTTCAGCAGGAACGACTCGCTCCACTAGTCCGATTCGCTCCGCTTCTTCAGCGGAAATACGTTTTGCTGTATAAATCATCTCTTTTGCCCGCCCGATGCCAATGAGCCGCGGGAGACGCTGTGTTCCGCCAGCTCCCGGGATAATGCCAAGCGATGTTTCGGTCAGTCCCATCGTCGCATGTTCAGCAGCGATGCGGATGTCACAAGCGAGCGCTAACTCCAATCCACCGCCAAACGCCCCTCCGTTTAATGCACAAATGACCGGCTGAGGTAACTGTTCAAACCCATTAATCGTCTCACGAATAAGTGTAACTGTTTGACGTACTTGTGTTTCGTTCATCTTTGCCCGCTCTTTTAAATCGGCCCCAGCACAAAACGTTTTTTGTCCCGCCCCGGTAACAATGACTGCGCGCACGTTTCGATTTAACTTCAGTTCCGCTTGAATGTGCTGCAGTTCGTTTAACATTTTTAATGAAAGAGCGTTGGCTGCATCCGGTCGATTTAACGTGACAACTGCCACCCCCGCATCAATTGTGGAATAAAGAACAGCTTCCATCATCATCTATTCCCCCTTACAACGTTTAGGTGATGGCTCATAAGCGGACGGCCAATTTTCTCTTCTACCCATCGTGCTGCTTCTGTTAAAGGTTCCAGCTGGACACCGCATTCGATCCCCATTTGTGTAAGCATATATACTAAATCGTCTGTCGCTAAATTCCCAGATGCCCCTGGAGCATACGGGCACCCCCCTAACCCACCTAACGAACTATCAAAAATGGTCATGCCCATTTGCAAGGAAGCAAATACATTCGCAAGCGCCATGCCGCGTGTATTATGAAAATGAAGTGCCATACGCTCAGCTGGGAACCGCTTTAGTAACTGTTCTAACGTTCGTTGCACTTGGATCGGATTAGCAACACCGATCGTATCACCGAGCGACAACTCATCAATGCCAAGTTCAAACAACCGTTCAGAAACAGCAATTACGCGCTCGACGCTCACTTCCCCTTCGTACGGACAGCCAAACACCGTTGATACGTAGCCGCGAACGGTTTTGTTTGCTCGCTTCGCCTCATCAATGACTTCCTTTAGTACGGGATACGTTTCTTCAATAGATTTATTAATGTTTTTTCGGTTGTGCGTTTCGCTTGCTGACATAAATACGGAAACTTCATCCATATTTGCGGCAAGCGCGCCTTCTAGCCCTTTTTTATTTGGTACAAGCGCGGCATACGTCACCCCTTCGACGCGCTCAATGCGCGAAGCCACTTCGTACGCATCAGCAAGCTGTGGAATCCATTTTGGGTGGACAAATGACGTCACTTCAATGTATGACAACCCCGATTTTGATAGCTGATTAATCCATGCGATTTTATCTTCCGTTGCAATAAATACTGGCTCGTTTTGCAATCCATCACGCGGACCAACTTCTTTCACCGTTACACGCATACATGCCCCCCTATTCGATTTCGATTAATACGTCCCCTTCGTTTACGAAATCTCCCTCTTGCACGCGAATCGCTTTTACGACTCCGCCGACTTCTGCAGAAACGGGAATTTCCATTTTCATTGATTCTAAAATGACGACATCTTGCCCTTCTTCAACGACATCACCTACTTGCACAACAATTTTCCATACGTTCCCTGCCATCAATGCTGCAACTTCATGCATGTGTTTTGCCCCCTTTTTTGTTTAAATACATATTCACGAAGTTTGTTGTTGTATTCCCCCGTTGAAATTCCTCATTCGTCAATACATCAATTAACATCGGAATATTTGTTTTAATTCCTTCGATTTTGTACTCGTGCAGTGCCGCAATCATATTTGCAATCGCTGCTTGTCGATCGCTCCCTTTGACAATACATTTAGCAATCATTGGATCGTAAAAAGGTGGAACGGCTGAACCGCTTTGTACCGCAATTTCATGACGTACATGTTCCCCGTTCGGCAGTTGTAAAGATGTAATCGTTCCAGGAGAAGGGAAAAATGTGTTTGGGTCTTCGGCGTAAATACGCACTTCAATCGCATGCCCTTCCCGTTTTACTTCATCTTGTGAAAAAGGAAGTTTTTCTCCCGCTGCAATGCGTAGTTGTTGTTCGACAATGTCAATGCCTGTAATTTCTTCTGTGACAGGATGTTCTACTTGCAGACGTGTATTCATTTCAAGAAAATAAAAGTTTTTTTGTTCATCCACAAGAAATTCAATCGTCCCTGCGTTCGTATATCCAATATGTTTTGCTGCTTGTACAGCCGCCGCTCCCATTTTTTTGCGCGTTTCTTCGTCTAAAAACGGCGATGGCGCTTCTTCGACAACTTTTTGATGTCGGCGCTGAATGGAGCACTCTCTTTCCCATAAATACACGCAGTTTCCGTGTTGATCGGCCAGCAGTTGAATCTCAATATGGCGCGGATTATCAATATATTTTTCAACATACATCGCTCCGTCTCCAAAAAAGGAAGCGGCACGATTTTTGTTTCCTTCAAATGCTTTGCGTAGCTGCTCTTCGTCATAAACAAGTTGCATGCCAATCCCTCCGCCGCCTGCCGATGCTTTCAACATGACTGGATAGCCGATATTGTTTGCTATATGTGCTGCTTCATCGACATGAGCGAGCGGAAAAGAGATGCCGGGCACAATCGGCACCCCCGCTTCCGCCATTGTTTGTCTCGCCTCAATTTTGCTCCCCATCCGCGCAATGACATCCGGTTTCGGACCGATAAACACGATTCCTTCTTCCTCGCAGCGACGGGCAAATGCCGCATTTTCTGAAAGCAAGCCGTAACCGGGATGAATAGCTTCCGCCTTCGTTTCTTTAGCGATCGAAATAATCTTTTCGATGTTTAAATAACTTTCATTCACTCGCGCTTTGCCAACGACATATGCCTCATCAGCCTGCTTTACATGAAGCGAACCGGCGTCAGCCTCTGAGTAAATAGCGACCGTTTGAATGCCGAGCTTTTGGCACGTGCGAATGATGCGCAAAGCAATTTCCCCTCGATTAGCGATAAGTACTTTTGAAAACATATGTCTCCCCCTTAACATTTTTATGGAACGATCATTGCTTTGGATGGCGCTAAAATGAAGTAAGAACGTTTGTTAGAAATGGTGCATTGAGGTCATATTTGTAGCTTCGTATGTTGCGAGGAATAAGAGTGCATCTAGCATCCTAATTGACGAGCAATGACTAGCCGCTGAATTTCCGATGTCCCTTCGCCAATTTCCATCAGTTTCATATCCCGAAGATGACGTTCAACGCCGTATTCTTTCATATACCCGTATCCACCGTGAATTTGAATCGCTTGATTACAAATGTGAAATCCCGCTTCAGAAGCGAATAATTTCGCATACGCTGCTTCTTTTGTAAACGGTTTGCCTCGGTCTTTCAACCACGCCGCCTTGTACACCATATTGCGTGCAAGTTCCAATTGCATGGCCATATCCGCAAGCTTAAATTGAATAGCTTGAAACTTGGCAATCGGTTGACCGAACTGTTTTCTCTCTTTTGCATATTGAAGTGCTTTTTCAAATGCAGCTTGCGCAATGCCGACGGCTAATGCTGCAATGGAAATGCGTCCGCCATCAAGCGTATATAAAAACTGCTTAAATCCTTTTTTCGGGTCCCCTAATATATTTTCTTTTGGCACACGTACATCTTGCAAAACAAGTTCACACGTATTGGATGCACGAACGCCCATCTTGTCATAATGACAATTAATCGAAAACCCTGGTGTATCCGTCGGAACGATGAGCGCAGAAATAATATTTTTTCCTCGTTCATCCTTTCCTGTGACAGCGGTTACAATCACTTGGCGGGCATAGCCTGCATTTGTAATCCAACATTTTTCTCCATTAATGACGTACTCATCGCCATCTAAGACAGCGCGCGTTTGCGTTCCACCTGCATCAGATCCCGCATTCGGTTCTGTCAATCCGAATGAACCAAACGTTTCACCTTTTGCCATCGGCACGAGCCATTTCTCTTTTTGCTCTTCTGTCCCGAAATAATAAATCGGGCTAGCACCGAGCGATACAGCCGCCGCATAACTTAACCCTGTTCCACCGCATGCTCGACCAATTTCTTCAACCGCAATCGCATATGAAATCGTGTCTCCACCAGAACCGCCATATTGTTCAGGGAACGGAATGCCAAACAGTCCAAGCTCGCCCATTTTTTTGAACGTCTCAATTGGAAAAATGGCCTCCTCATCCCATTTCGACGCGTACGGGGCAATTTCCTTTTCGGCAAAATCGCGAACCATCTCTTTAATCATTTGCTGTTCTTTCGTTAATTCAAAATGCATCGTCTTTTTTCCTCCTTTATTAGATAAAAATATATGAAACCAACAAGCCTGTTTTATTACAAACCGACTAGTTGGTCTGTATACTTCGAAGCATCCGTCATTCGTCGCCTACGCGCGACAAAAGGAATGACGAAATGTCCTCATCTCGCTTCGCTTCCTCTGTCAATAGCGAATGTAGAATTAAATCATTAAAAGCGGCCGCAATTTGTTCAATTGACATCGGACCGTCGGGCTTATACCATTTGTACATCCAGTTTACCATGCCAATAATCGACAAGCCTGCGAGTTCAACAGACAGCTCTGCGCGAAACTGCTTCGCCTCAATACCTTCACGAAGCACTTGAAAAATAATTTGCTTATACCGTTCACGTTTTTCGTTAATTTTTTCAGCATATTCCGGCTTTAAATACGCCGCCTCTTGATTGAACACCGTAATATGCGGTTTATAAATATGAAAAACCCTTACAAACGACCGAATGATCGCACATAACCGCTTTGTCGGCGTCTTATATTTTACATATGCTTCTTGTGCTTTATTTAGCACATACGTAATAAATACATCATGAATGTGATAAAGCAGTTCATCTTTTGACTTAAAGTTATGATAAAATCCTCCCTTTGACGCGCCGCACTCCGCAACAATGCGGTCAACCGTCACCCCGTGATATCCATACTTTTCGAACAACGTAAGCGCCGTCTCAATAATGCGATCCTTTAGCTGCTTCTCAACCATGCATGCAACTCCTTTTTGAGTGTATTTTAACACAATTTTCAGAAAAATAAAATACATTTATCAAACTATTAAATAGAATTTTAGGAAAAATAAATGAAACTATTGAAATGTTTTACATTTATAAATATAATAATATTCAGAAAATTAAAAAGGTGACTACTAATGAACACAAACAACTATATCCATACGCTATCAACCATTCTTACACCTTATTTCGATATTTATCGGGATGAAAAACTTGAAGCATTTTCTCTACCTTTTTATGCTCATTACCATCGGCGTGATGAGAAATATTTTATGACAAAAAAGTCTAAAATTTGGGCCGTCGAAAATGAACAATTTATTTTTGTATGGCCAAAAAACGACATAGTGACAAAAGAGGACGTCATACAGTTTTCTGAAGCATTCGTTCGCTCGCTGCCAAATTACCTATCTAGTCATCAAGATCATATGTCTACCGTTTTTATCGGGGCAATTGTCGCACCGGAGGCACATGTTGATGCCATAAAGGAGGTGAAACGTTTTCGAAAGCTGCGATTTATTCGTTTCGGTTTACACGGTTGGCTCGAATGTTATTTGGCCATCATCGCTTTAAACAAAAAAGAACGATTTACTCATCGGAAAGCTCTTCCGTTAACAGATGTTTTCGAAAAACCGTTTGAGGAGGGTATGCATTGAATTTATTAACGTTGCTTCTTATTTGTGGAATTATTTTACTTATCGCCTATTTCACATATGGACGTTTTCTTGAAAAACAATTGAAAGTAGACGGTGATCGTAAAACACCGGCACACGAAATGTATGACGGCATAGATTACGTCCCAGCAAAAAAACCTGTTTTGCTTGGACACCATTTCGCTACCATTGCTGGAGGTGGCCCGATTGTCGGACCCATCACTGCTGCTGTGTTCGGTTGGTTTCCGGCTGTTTTATGGATTATGATTGGAGGTATCTTCATCGGGGGCGTCCATGATTATACATCGCTACAAGCTTCTATTCGCCATAAAGCACAATCGATCGGAATGATTATTAAACAATATATGGGTAATCGTGGACAAGTATTGTTTTTGACTTTCTCTATCGCGACGCTCATGCTCGTCGTCGGGGTATTTATTATTTTAGTTGCGAATACATTTGTTGCTGTCCCACAGGCTGCTACGGCATCTGTTTTATTTCTTGGTATCGCGATTGTGTTCGGTTTTCTCGTAAATCAAATGAGAATGAACTTAGCCTTTGCTAGTGTATTAGGCGTTGCTGCCATGCTGTTATCAGTATGGTTAGGCATTCAATACCCTCTTTCTTTAAGCGCAACAACATGGTCGCTCATTTTGCTCGGTTACGCATACGCTGCGTCGGTATTGCCTGTTTGGGTCTTGCTGCAACCACGAGATTATTTAAACTCATTTTTGTTATACGGTATGATTGCTGGGGCAGCTATCGGCATGATTATCGCTGCACCAACTATCAAGTTCCCAGCGTTCACCGGATTTTACCATGAAAAACTCGGGTTTTTATTCCCAATTTTATTCATTACCATTGCCTGCGGTGCCATTTCCGGCTTTCATTCGCTCGTTTCATCTGGTACAACCGCAAAACAACTTGATAATGAGAAAAACGGAAAGTTCATCGCCTATGGTGGTATGTTGTTAGAGAGCTTTTTAGCTATTATCTCGGTTGGCACAGTCGCATATTTAACACAAGCAGACTTCGCTACACGCATGAGTGAACTTGGTGGACCAATCGGCACATTCTCTGCTGGTGTCGGCTACTTTATGTCCCATGTGGGCATTCCGGAGGCGACAGCGATAACATTTACTGCCCTTACCGCATCAGCATTTTTATTAACAACTTTAGATTCAGCAACACGATTAATGCGCTATGCCATTCAAGAGTTAGGCGAAGAACGTACAACGGCACTGAAAAATAACCATGTTGCAACAACAGTTGGTCTTATCGGTGCTGGTGCACTTGCATTATCAGGAACATGGCAATCCGTTTGGCCGCTTTTTGGAGCAGCCAACCAAATGCTTGGGGCGCTCGCTTTGCTAGCTGTTTCCGCATGGCTTATAAAAATAGGAGCGAAATCGTTTTATGTTGTCATCCCGATGGTGTTTATGCTCGTTGTAACGATCGCTGCCCTTTGTGTTTTAATGTATCAAAATGCCTTAACGCAAAATTGGCTACTAGCCGGATCAGCTTTCGTCCTTTTTGTTTTATGCATTTTCCTAGCTCTTGAGGGTTGGGCAGCCATGACAAAAACAACGAAAAAAGAGGTTGTTACCTCTCAACAATAATTAAGCTAGCGCGATGAAGGCGCTAGCTTGATTTTCATATATGGCCGCAAGATCGAAAAAGGAATAAGAAATTCACGAATGCCTGCGGCGTATGGGGCTATTTCATAAAGTCCATAATAAACGACAATACCATCTTTTGTAATATAATAAGGTTGATCATTTGTCATCTTTTGCACAACAGCGATGGCGTTGTCAAAATACAAATCGTTTTCTTTTTTTATTTGAGCAATCACTTCGTCTATAATCACTTGTTTATATTTCGTTCCTTTTTTAAATAAGTCGCTTAGTTGCAACGATTTCCCTGTATGGAAATCGAAATTGTTTGGCACTTTCACTGTCATTCCGTGCGCACCGCCTGTATAGCTATATAACGTCATCGGGATGCTTAAAATGCCATGTTCGTTATATGTCACATCAAAACGGCTGACCGCAGCATGCAAGCGATAAGGAAACCCTTCTTTTTTGCTTATTGCCATATTTTCTCGCGCTTGCTTTTCTACTTCACGCTTTAAATCAAGCGATTCCTTTCGCAATAAACGATTGACTTGGCGTTGGAACGATTGGTTGATCGAGCCGGATACGATCGGAATGTTTAAATCGACTTCCATCAGTTCATTTGTATATTTCATTTGCTTCGTTGTCACAGTAATTGGCTGACTGTACGCCGTCAACATAAATAACGCCAACACCATCATCCATATCGTCCGTTGTTTGAACACGATATTCACCTCGTTTGTTTTACCGAAAGTTTGCGTTGAAACAAACGAGTTTATACATCCTGTCATTTATTTAACATTTGTTTCATTAATTGTCGATTTCGCTCTTTAAATGCTTCATGGTGAGATGAAACCATCCCGTGCGGATCAGCGGTCGGCTCAATGAATCGCTTCGCACTATTGACCGCATTCGCTGCATCTTGAAACGCCCCGGTAAGCAAGTATAACTTCCCATCATATTTTAAAATGTCCCCCGCCGCATACAAACCTGGAACGGAGCACTCCCCTCTTGCGTTCCCTGAAATATAATATTCGTCTATCATTTGAATTGGCAACTCGCTATTCACAAGCAATGAAGCATCCCGTTCATACCCATGGCTAATAATGACGTCATCTATCTCGAGTTCAAACACATCGCCCGTTTCATGATTTGTCAGCACCACTCGCTCAATCACTTCATGGTTGGAACAGGCAATTAGCTTAGTAATGGACGTATGGAAAAAGCAAGTAGCTGAACTATTTAACAACTGCGTCACTTGCGCTTCATGTCCTTTTAACGACTCATTGCGATAAGTGACGTATACTTTTTTGGCAATCGGCACAAGTTCATTTGCCCAATCAATTGCCGTATTGCCACCCCCTGAAATGATCACCGTTTTCCCTTTAAACTGTTTTAACGATTTCACCGTATAATGTAAATTTGTAATTTCAAATTTTTCGGCTCCTTCAATTTGAAGCTTTTGCGGTTTCAATATACCGCTTCCTACTGCAATAATGACCGTTTTCGACACATGTTGTTGTCCGGATGATGTTTGTAAAACAAATATCCCGTCCTCTCTTCGCCGAATCGCTTCAACTTTTTCATTTAATACAACGGTTGGATGAAAG
This sequence comes from Anoxybacillus dikiliensis, assembly GCF_050613275.1. Lineage (GTDB taxonomy): Bacteria > Bacillota > Bacilli > Bacillales > Anoxybacillaceae > Anoxybacillus. Next base: position 176,862 of record NZ_CP187112.1, on the reverse strand, counting down.
GTCATCGCTTGTTTAACAAGTTGCTCACGTAATTTCTCTCCCGTAATCGGAGCATGTCCCCCAACATCCCAAATCATTTTTTCGGGATATACATGCAATTTCCCACCTAATTGTGGCTGATATTCAATCAGTTTTGTTTTCATTTCTCGAAGTCCACTATAAAACGTCGCATACAGCCCCGCCGGACCGCCTCCAATAATCGTCACATCGTATAGTTGTTCCATCGCTATCACCTTTTAAATTTGATTATCATTCTCATTTGAATATACACCTTTTTTCAACCTTTTACAATGCAAAAAGACAGGCTTATGCCTGCCTACTTTTTGCCTGTGTAAATGAAAATGGCGTCACGAAGAAACTCCGCCATTCCCGATTGTTTTTGATCGTAGTATGCTTTAAATCGTTCGTCATCTACATACATTTGCGCCAATCCTGCATGTGCTTCTTTTGAATAATGATCCCAAAAATAGCTTAACCATTGACGGTGTAAATCTGCTGCTTTTTGTGCAAGCTCCCCTGCTGGATCGCCAGTCAAAAATGCTTCATACAATACGCGCAACACTTCCTCGCCTAGTTTTGTCACTTCTTCGTACTGGGCTTGCGTCATGTTTTTTACTTTTTCGTTCGATTTGTTCACTTGCTCGTCACCGTATTTTTCCCGAATTTCTTTGCCGTATGTTTGTTCATTTTCGTCAATAAGCTGCTGTTTAAACGCTTCAAATTTTTCTTTGTCGCTCATCACGATTCTCCCTTCCTTCGCTAATAGTGTTTTTTCGACATTGGCGATTAGCGCCTCTAACCGCCTCCGTTCTGCCAAGAGTTTTTCACGATGCTGCTTCAACGCCTGTACGTCATCAAATGACGGGGATGTGACAATTTGCTTAATCGTTTCTAACCCCACACCAAGCTCGCGATAAAACAAAATTTGTTGGAGCCGGTCTACCTCTTTTTGTCCGTATATGCGATAGCCTGATGCATTAACCCTTGCCGGTTTCAACAGACCGATTTCATCGTAATACCTTAGCGTTCGGCTCGTCACCCCCGCCAATTTCGCTAACTGTTGCACCGTATATTCCACCCAATCACCTCCTGACAATTTCACTATAAACGTTTACGTAACGTCAATGTAAAGCGAAAAAATAAAAAAATCTCGCCATAAAAGCGAGTGTTATTTGACTAACCCATGTTTAGATAGGCACGAACATGCGTCTCATCGACATGAAGAAGAACGATTTCTTCCATGATTAGTTTTTTTATAAACTCGAGTTCTTTTTCAAAGGCTGCTTGAAGCACTGGATCGCCTTTGACGAGCTTATAGGTCGGAAACGGAGATTTATGTGATCGAACCGTTGAAAAGTGGCTCAATTTTAGGTTATCAAATACACCATTTTTATATTTATGTGGTATAATATGGGCGATAATTTATTTTTTGATCTAAAGGAGGATCAGTGTTATGGGTGTTGCAATTCATACACCGAATTGTTCTGTAAGTAAGGGATACTCCAGTGGTTGGGGAGTAGGAGGGGAGCAAGCTGCAGTGGTCCAGGCGCTAGTGTCTCTGCAAAAAGCAAATATGTAGGTGGAGAAGCGAAAGTATCTGTTGGGGAAGTTGAAGCGCATGCCAAAGCCAATAAAAAGGGGATTTCAATTGGTGGAGAGGCTACACTCCATAAATACTCATCAAGTATCGATATCAAGATCCCATTTACGAAGAAATCAATATCAATCAGTGGTTCTATAGGAGTAGGATCAATTGGAGCAAAATATGATATTAGTAAAACTAAAGTAAAAGCTTATACAGCCCTTGGTGTAGGCTTTGGTTGGGGAATTGAATTGAAAGGCTAGGTATCTGTATGATTATGAAAGATATTCTACCAATAGGTAGCGTAGTAAAATTAGATGGTATTAATTATTTGGTAATGATATATGGAAGAAATGTAGTGCAGTCTACTACAGGAAAACAATACGATTATGTAGGATGTCCTTATCCTCACGGATTTATCAATAATGCGTATAATATTTTCTTTAACAAGGACGCTATCGAAACATTGGTATTTAAAGGATATGAAAATCAAGAAGAGAAAATTCTGAGAACTAGCCTTTAAAGAATGCCGAAGGGAAGTTTACTTACGTAGCAGACTTCCCTTACTTAGTAATTATAATAATCATTCTTTGTAGCCTAAATAGTAAACTTCTTCGATATCATTAGCATTAAAAAATACATTATAATCATTAGAAGTAAAACCATCTGGATAAAAACAGCCTAGGTACCTATATTTCTTGTTATCTGTGCTTCGAGTGACGTTATTTCCATAAATCATTATTTTTTCATCTAGTTCCTTTAATTTAACTACTGTCCCTATAGGCAAAGAATTTTTATCGACTTCAGAGACGCTCCTAGTAGTTGCATTATTACAACCGGCCAAGATTACAAGAAGTAAAAACATAAAAGAAATTAGGATCTTTTGTGAATTCATTACTACATCCCCTTTCTGAAAATCTTATATACTTGATTATATTTTAAACATATATATATTAAAGTGAAAGGTTGTTTAATATTGAATATAACAAAATTTAAACTAGAACAAAATAAAATGTTCAATCTAAAAGTTCAAAGCTTTATAGGTAAGATATACTTCTTCTCCAAAATACTAAAGTCTCTTCAAAAAAGAGATGTGGTGGTAATTAAAAGAGAGAGAGGGATTCAAGACGGATATATCTTTTCGATCCTAATTGCAAGAAACAGCTATTTAGATAATAGTGAGCTAGTTATCAAAGATATCCAATTAAATAAAAATACAGTAAAAATTATATACGGCAACACTACATCAGAATCTACAAACAGTTTTTCTTATAAGGATATTAAGTATAATTATATTGCTTTTTATATTGAAAGTAGCGCAAAGTATATAGATATAGTTAATGAACAAGGAATCAAGATCCTAGAAAGTGAAGAAGTAGGGGATATTCGCAAATGGTAAGTGCAATCCCAAACAATTGATATATACATCCAAATTGACATTTTAACCTCTGATTCACGCAGCACACCCGATGCGGCGTAACACCTCATCTGGGTGCTGTAAGACGTGCTGTTCAAACCGAGTAATCGACTGGGCGATGTCTTTTTGATCTCTATGCAAGACGTTAGCAATGACTTCATCTTTTAGCCACTTCCATAGCCGTTCAATAGGGTTTAACTGTGGGGAATACGGTGGCAAAAAGATAAAGTGAAAAGTAGCACCTTCTTGACTATCAAGGAATGCTCGCACCATCTTGGCATAATGAATACGCGCGTTGTCCAACACAAGCACGATGAATCGATTCGCATATTTCTCTTTCAACAGATGTAAAAAGTCTAGAAACGTCTCGGCATTGGCAGACGAAGCACGATGAAACACGACGTCCCCTTGTTGCACGTCGACTGCGCCAAAAATGGACACGTGAGCGTGGTGACCGTAGCTCGGGACTTGTTTTTGGTTGCCTACTTCTGCCCATGTCGTACGAAGCGCTTGATAGGCGCGAACATGCGTCTCATCGACATGAAGCAAAACGATTTCTTCCGTGATTAGTTTTTTTTTATAAACTCGAGTTCTTTTTCAAAGGCTGCTTGACGCACTGGATCGCCTTTGACGAGCTTATAGGTCGGGCGTGTCCATGACAAGCGAAGACGATGCAATAACTTTCGGATGCCTTCCCGTGACATCGAAACGCCATAAGTTTGTTGGATGTAAGATTGCAATATACGTGTGTTCCATGACGAAGAAATGCCCCAGCCGACATCCACAGGGGTGGTGGTTAACACAAGTTGTCTGATCTCCTGTTGTTGTTCTTCCGTCAGAAATGGCACGCGACCAGGTGGCAAGCGACGATCGAGTAAATGATCGAGCCCACCTTCATTAAAACGTGCCACATAAAGTGCAACCGATTGACGGCATAGATTAACCATTTTTGCGACATCTTTTCCAAGAAACCCTTCCATGACGAGACGAACGGCAGTCACCCGAACACGAAGGGAAGCATCTTTGATTTTCCGTTCTTGTTTCCGAAGTGTTCGAGGTGTCCAACCGTGATCATTTGTAATTTTAAGACGTTTCATGTCCTTTCCGCTCCTTTTACACATGAGTATTTAGGAGCAGTATAACCATGGAAAAAGGTGTTCATACAGAAGTCATCATCTTAAAGTGCATGTATATAGATGAACTCTTTTTGTCCAATAACCCTAGATAGAATCTGAGTACTGATATAATTCATTTTATCGATCATATCGAATGTTGTTCTGAGTTCATTATCGAAATGAAACTTCAGTACCAACAAATCATCACTACTTTGTACTTTAACTCGATTTTCATTTGCTTTTAGAAGTCGTTTTGTATAATCACAACTACTAATAGACTCTAATTTATTTTTACTATCCATAAACTCTATGAAATCTTTATATTCCGGTCTATTTTCTAATTTATGACCGCTTAATACATTCATAAATTGTTTAATCAAAATGTGTTTGTTAGATAAGTCTGCAATGTTGTGAGATAGCACAAACACCACAATGTACTTTTGATGTAATTCAAAAATTGCAACAGTATATAGTAGCTCATCTAAAGGATTGTTTAAGACGACTTCTGTCATATTTTTAGTAATTTCTTCAACTAGTGAGATTGCACTATCATGTGAATATTCAGATAGGTTAAATAATGGTATTTCATAGCTATCCATATCTAATTTAACCTGTTTAAACACAATCTGTTCACTATCCACAGAAATGACAGACCTTAATAATTCATTAGATAGAATGTAACTATTCAGCCACATCATAAAGTGAGCTGAATATTTTTTGCTTTTCCTGTCTATGATGTGAATATTGATAGACAAGGAGGTGAATCGCATGTTGACGGTACAACAAGCTGTATTTACAGTTGAGAGCTTAATCAGCAAAGTCCAACAACAAAAACAGCTCATTCATCAACTCATTCAAGAAAATGAACATTTGCGTCACGAAAACAAACAGCTACGCAAAGAAAATGAACAACTCAAGTATCGCGTTCAAGAGCTGGAAGCACGCACGAAAAAAAACAGCTCCAATAGCCATTTGCCCCCATCTTCTGACCGTTTTGTCCACACCCATTCTTCTCGCAAGCCATCTGGCAATAAGCCAGGTGGACAGGAAGGACATCAAGGAACGACGCTCCGTCAAGTGGAATATCCACATCATCGTGTCGTCCATCGTGTGAACACGTGTCAAGGATGTGGGGCTTCTTTGTGTGAAGTCAAACCGTTCAAAGTCGATATCCGTCAAGTGTTCGATCTCCCTCCCGTGACGATCGAAGTGACACAACATGAGCGTGAAGTGAAATCCTGTCCACATTGCCGATGTGTTCAACAAGCGGAGTTTCCACCACATGTCACGAATCATGTGCAATACGTTCCACGGCTCACGGCGCTCGCTGTATATTTGCACCATGTTCAATTAATTCCTTATAAACGTTTGAGTGATACGATCGAAGCATTATATCAACACCCAATCAGTACAGGAACTCTTGCCAATATGGTGAAACGAGGACGCGAAGCGCTGGAATCCAATATGGACATGATCGAAGACGCCTTACTTGACTCTAACATCTTGCATGTCGATGAAACGAGTTTGCGCATCAATGGGAAACTCGCATGGGTGCATGTCGCGTGTACATCGAAATATACGTACTTGGCTTCTCACGCTTCTCGTGGGAAGAAAGCGACCGATGACATTGGGATTCTTCCCCGATATGAAGGAACGATGATGCATGATGCGTTCGGTACGTATCCGAGATACACAAAAGCCACACATGCTCTTTGCCATGCCCATCATTTACGTGAGCTAAAAGGATTCATTGAACAAGGGCATACATGGGCACCGCGCATGACCACGTTTCTGTTAGCCGCCAAACAGGCAGTCGAAGCTCATCACGGTGCACTTTCCGAAGAAGAAGCGAAACGATGGGAACGAGTGTATGATCGCATCCTAGCGAAAGCACAGCACCGATTGGAAACGATGACGCCTCTTCCGAAAAAAGCACTCGCTTTTATTCGACGGCTTCAAAAACGAAAGGAAGAAGCGCTGCGTTTCTTATGTGAAGTGCATGTGCCCTTTGACAACAACCAAGCCGAACGCGATCTTCGCATGGTTAAAGTCAAAGAGAACATTTCGGGTACGTTTCGAGAAGAAACATTTGCCCAGTCTTTTTGCATCACAAGAAGCATCGTTGCCACACTGACGAAACACGAAAAAAACGTGTGGGACTCGTTATGTCTTCTGTTGACGAGCGAAACGCTCGATCGTATTCTTTCTACCACTTAGGGCATTTTCTATCACGGGGATGCCCTATTTGTGTTGCGCTTCTTTACATACTACTATCGGGGTGAATAGTTACCTTCTTTACTTTAAAAGTGATCAGAATATTTTTAGAAATTCAGGCAATATCCGCCATGCGTCATGCACGAAAAGCCGTCGTCACCGTTTCGATTGACAAAGTTGATTTCATTTCGTCCGCGAAAGTTGGCGATATTTTAAAACTCGAAGCATTCGTCTACTCGACCGGTCGCACATCCATGAAAGTATTCGTCAAAGTCGAAACAGAAGATTTATTTACAGGCGAACATCACTTAACAACCACATGCTTTTTAACGATGGTCGCCATCGATCAAAACAAAAAACCAACCCCTGTTCCAAAAGTTATCATTCGCGAACAAGAGGAACAAATCGTACAACTGTATCAGCAAAACAAACGAAACAACAAGGCATAAATATTTACATGAAAAAACCACACGCCCGATTACATGCATCGTAATCAATGGCGTGTGGTCACTCTGTACAATCAGAAAAATATGGTAAAAAATTTCTGAGCTCCATCCTGTCCGCTTAGCTTATTGCCAGATGGCTTGCGAGAAGAATGAGTGCGGACAAAATGGTCAAAACATGGGAGAAAATGGCTATTGGAGCTATTTTTTTTTCGTGCGTGCAGTATTTTTAGTTCATATCTTTCGTTTTGTTTTTTTCATGAATAAAAGAATTATGAGAAAACTGAGCAAAATAAGTGTAATCCATAAAGAAATGGAATAAGCCTTTTTAAATAGTTGAATAGTCCACACTGGTGCCCAAGCATCCTCCCCTATTAGCCAATATGAGACTACATTGGAAATTCCAATACCTTCTGTACTTGGTTTGAGTGATTGATAATAATTAAGCGCTAAACTGATACTGCAAACTACGGATACAAAAAAAAGTACAGTAATTGTGATAAGAAGTGTTTTAAATAAATCTTTTGTTCTTCTATAGAATAAATAAGTAAAAATTGAAAAAATAATTAACAAAATGTAATAAAAATAAAGTTCTGGATTGAACATAATTTCACTCCCGTTGAAAAACCTAAAGGAAGTAAGTGCATCCTCCCTTTAAGATTTTTTAATTATTTATTTTTCTTCTTTTTCTTTCTTAACATCTTCTAATAACCAAGAAAGTGCATGGGCAAAACCATTATCCTTTTCGTACTTCAAGAAATATTTATCTCCTGTTGTATCAGCAAGGAAAGTAACCTCGTCATTTTCAATTGCGGTTAAATCTTCATGATCCACAAAACCGTACATATCAATAAAACCAACAAACTCCGCATTATATTCCTCTTTAAGTTGCTTTTTCACCATATTAACATGTTTTTCATCCACGTGTGGTTTAAAAGCGAGTGTTATACGCTCATTGCCTTTCACAGCACGTGCTACAAATTGTTGAGGATTGATACTATGTTTCTTTACAAATTCCTTTAATTCCTTAAGTTCTAATGGGCGAGAAAATGTGATAGTGGTATTAATATCTTCAACTTTTTTATTTTTGATTTCATTATTTTTTTCGGTAATAAGTTTCTTGTATTTTTCTATATGTTAAAGCCGATGATAAAATCCCCAATATAGCCGGAATAAAATTCCCCACTTACAATAGAACCATAGTGTCAACGAGAGGAGCTATGGTTCATGATTACGAGAGGGGAATTTTTTATGATCAAAGAGATGTACGAAAGGGGAATGAGTATTTCCGATATTGCGAGGGAGTTGGGGATTGATCGGAAAACCGTTCGAAAATATATTCACTCCCCCAATCCCCCTTCCAAATCTAAGCGAAAACAAAGAAAAAGCAAGTTAGATCCATTTAAAGAGTATCTTCAAAAACGAATGTTAGAGGATGGGGTGTTCAATAGCGAAAAGTTATTTTTCGAAATTCGACAACAGGGCTATACAGGAGGAAAGACGATTTTAAAGGACTATATAAAACCTTTCCGAGAAACGGCGAAAAAGAAATACACCGTTCGTTATGAAACGCTTCCTGGTGAACAAATGCAAGTCGATTGGAAAGAAGTCGGGGAGGTGATAATCGAAGGGAGAAAAGTCAAGTTATCGCTATTTGTGGCCACATTAGGCTATTCGCGGATGAAATACGCGGTATTTACGACCAGCCAGGACCAGGAACACTTAATGGAATGCCTGATTCAGAGCTTCAAGTACTTTGGCGGGGTTCCGAAGAAGGTGTTATTTGACAATATGAAGACCGTTACAGACGGCCGGGAACAAGGAGTGGTGAAATGGAATCAACGATTTTCTGAATTTGCGAGTTACTACGGATTTATTCCAAAAGTGTGCCGGCCTTACCGGGCCCAGACAAAGGGAAAAGTCGAACGAGCCATTCAGTATATCATGGATCACTTCTATGTGGGGACAGCGTTTGAAAGCATCGAGGAATTAAATTTCCTTTTACATCGTTGGCTCGATCAAGTGGCGAATCGGAAGCCAAACGCCACTACCGGCATTCCTCCGCAAGAGCGTTGGGCAGAGGAACAGCTGAAACCTCTCCCGTTGAACGATTACGATACGAGCTATCTTTCCTATCGGAAGGTGCATTGGGATGGCAGTTTCTCTTACAAAGGGGAACAATGGCTTCTATCGGCGGAGTATGCGGGCAAAGAAATTCTGGTGAAGGAGCGATTAAATGGGGATATTCGATTGTATTATCGAGGGGAGGAGATTTCTTACTTGAACCAACAGAAAAAAGTGATTTCATTCGCCGAAAAAATCAAAAAGAAACAGACGGAAACGGCCGTCACCATTTCGCCTGTTTCGGTGGAAGTGGATACTCGTCCATTGTCCGTTTATGACACGTTCCTGCGAGGGGAAAGCTCATGAAAGAACAAATACACGAGTATTGCCACCGTCTTCATTTGCCTGTCATGGCAGAGCGATGGTCCGCCATGACAGAATACGCAGCTACTCATAATATACCATATTCGGAGTTTTTATTCCGCTTATTAGAGGCGGAAATCATCGAAAAACAGGAACGATCGATCCAAACGCTCATCAAACTGTCCAAACTGCCATATCGCAAGACGATCGATACGTTTGATTTTACCGCGCAGCCTTCGGTGGATGAGCGCCGGATTCGAGAACTGCTTACGTTGTCCTTTATTGACCGGAAAGAAAATATCCTCTTTCTCGGTCCACCGGGGATTGGGAAGACACATCTGGCTATTTCGATTGGAATGGAGGCGATCGCAAGAGGGTATAAAACGTATTTTATTACCGCCCATGATTTGGTCACTCAGTTAAGAAAAGCCGACCAGGAAGGAAAGCTGGAAAAAAAGCTTCGCATGTTTGTGAAGCCAACCGTTCTCATTATTGATGAAATGGGGTATCTAAAACTGGACCCGAACAGCGCTCATTACTTATTTCAAGTGATCGCCCGGCGGTACGAGCATGCCCCGATTATCCTCACCTCCAACAAAAGCTTTGGGGAATGGGGAGAAATCGTGGGAGACTCGGTATTGGCGACCGCGATGTTAGATCGATTACTGCATCATTCCATCATTTTCAACCTAAAGGGGGAAAGCTATCGATTACGGGAAAAGAGGCTCCAAGAAGAAAAACAGAAGGATCAATGAAAGGTCCTTCTGGGGAATTTTAAACCGGCGATTTCGGGGAAAAAATAATCGGCCTTGACACTATACCTAATTCTGTTTTCTCAATACTTTTATACTGTTCTATTAAATTTGTTTTACTAAAATTTAGCTCTGATTCTTTATTCCCGTTAGAAGTTGCATTTCCAATTTGAACCACATTAAAAGTAAAGACCAACGCACAACTTAGTCCAGTTACTGCTAACAAAACTTTTTTGCTCCAAGCCATCTTAATGACCTCCTTAAAATTATACCTATAAAAGTTCCTTATTTACAATTATTTACTATCAGACTGATTTTAATCATGGTCTTCCAAGGTTGTCCCCGTAAGTAATCGCACGATAGCCACCGCCATTTATGCAGTTGTTGTAGTCAACAAAACCTTTTTTACTCATAGCAAAGTTTAATTGTATTTCTCCACTGTCCCCACTATCTCCATCTCTAAAATCTTCCCAGTTTGTTGTAAAGAAATACTGTTGGGAAGCTACTGTTCCTAATGCAACTACTTCTGATTCTTGGTTATCTACTCCACCGTCTGTCTCAAAATCGAATTTTGGATCGGGTAAATTTGTAGTAGAAACATAGGCACTAATCTCTAAATCAAGTGAATTATCAGGAACAGCTGTCATATCAACAGTAAAATATGCTGCAGAATTGTCACAACTTGTTCCAGGGTTATCTCCACCGTTGTTATATTCCTTGATTTGACTCACGTTATATGAGTCTAAAGTAAACTTACTTTCTGTTCTAATGTAGTAGAAGCCGTCGTATCCGAAATACGATTTGAGACTACCTGTTCTCGGTACGTACGAACCATTGTTGTAATTAGAGTAACTCCAAGATGTTGAATCTCCTATTGTTTCAGCCGCAGTAGTCCCTCCTAATACAAAAGTAGCTAGAATGGCGGCAAGTGGAGATGTGAACAAATTCTTCTTCAACATAATAATAACAACCTCCCTTGAGATTAGTACATTAAATGCATGTCAGTCGCCAAGTGAATTGAATAGTTGATTTGACTTAATATTAAAAAAAAAAAAAACTGTCAACATTTTTTTACATTAATTTTATATAAAGTAAAAAATCGAAGATTGTACTTTATCATTTAAGATCGATGTGCATAGGAAAAATAGGGAGTTCAAACCATCCCAGCTCTTCTTTACTGTAAAAGTGATTAGAACATTTTTAGAACTTGCAGCAATATCCGCCATGCGCCATGCACGAAAAGCAGTCGTCACCGTTTCGATCGACAAAGTTGATTTCATTTCGTCCGCGAAAGTAGGCGATATTTTAAAGCTTGAAGCATTCGTCTACTCGACCGGGCGCACATCCATGAAAGTATTCGTCAAAGTCGAAACAGAAGATTTATTTACAGGCGAGCATCACCTAACAACGACATGCTTTTTAACGATGGTCGCCATCGATCAAAACAAAAAACCAACCCTTGTTCCAAAAGTTATCATTCGCGAACAAGAGGAACAAATCGTACAACTGTATCAGCAAAACAAACGAAACAACAAGGCATAAATATTTACATGAAAAAACCACACGCCCGATTACATGCATCGTAATCAATGGCGTGTGGTTTTTATCACTCAATCATATATGTCTACGCTTTACTCCACCGTTACCGACTTCGCTAAGTTGCGCGGTTTGTCGACGTCGCAGCCACGGTGTAATGCTGCATAGTAAGCAATTAATTGCAATGGCACGACAGACGCAAGCGGCGTAAGCATTGGATGAACAGCTGGAATGACGAAACGGTCGTCCTCCATGTCTAATCCTTTCATGGAAATGATGCACGGATTTGCACCGCGCGCGACAACTTCTTTTACGTTCCCGCGAATGCTTAAATTCACATGTTCTTGTGTCGCAAGTGCGATGACCGGTGTGCCTTTTTCAATTAACGCAATTGTGCCGTGCTTCAATTCCCCGCCTGCAAAGCCTTCTGCTTGAATGTATGAAATTTCTTTTAACTTTAATGCGCCTTCTAATACGACATAATAGTCAACTGCGCGACCGATAAAGAAGCAGTTGCGTGTTGTCGCTAAATATTCGCGCGCAATTTGTTCCATTTCATGTTTTGCATCGCAAAGTGTTTCCATCGCATTCGCAACAATACCAAGTTCTTTTGTTACATCAACATTCAACTCGATGCCTTTTGCTTTTGCAGCCACCGCAGCTAACATCGCAAGTACTGCAATTTGTGCTGTATATGCTTTCGTTGATGCAACCGCGATTTCCGGTCCTGCATGAAGAAGAAGCGTATAGTCTGCTTCGCGCGATAATGTCGAACCCGGCACGTTCGTAATCGTTAACGATTTATGGCCAAGCTCTTTCGTGCGCACGAGCACCGCGCGGCTATCTGCCGTCTCCCCGCTTTGTGAAATATAAATAAAGAGCGGTTTTTCTGATAAAAGCGGCATGTTATAAGAAAATTCGCTTGCGATATGCACTTCAACAGGGATTTTCGCCCAGTTTTCGATCAATTGTTTGCCGACTAAACCAGCGTGATAGCTCGTGCCGCATGCGACGATATATAAACGATCGGCTTCATTTACCGCTTGCACGATTTCTTCGTCAATCGCTAGCTCGCCTTGGTCGTTGCGATATTTTTCAATTAAACGGCGAATGACAAGCGGTTGTTCGTCAATTTCTTTTAACATGTAGTAAGGATACGTTCCTTTTTCAATGTCGCTTGCATCCAACTCCGCTACATATGGCGCACGCTCTACTACTTCACCATTTAACTTTTTAATCGTCACACTTTCTTTTGTGACGATGACGATTTCTTTATCCATTAACTCAACATATTGGTTTGTCACTTGTAACATCGCCAGCGCATCGCTTGCGACGACGTTAAATCCTTCACCTAGTCCAGCTAAAAGCGGGCTTTTGTTTTTCGCTGCGTAAATGATGTCATCATTTTCTGCATCAATTAAAGCGATCGCATACGAGCCTTTCAATAACGAAAGCGTCTTACGAAACGCTTCTTCTACCGATAATCCTTCGTTTACGAACGTTTCAATTAACTGAACAATGACTTCTGTATCTGTATCACTTTGAAACGACACGTGCGCTAAATAATCACGTTTTAACAACTCGTAGTTTTCAATTACCCCATTGTGCACAAGCGTAAAGCGACCTGATGCACTTTGGTGTGGATGGGCGTTGATGCGGTTTGGTACGCCATGTGTCGCCCAACGTGTATGACCGATGCCAAGCGGCGCATCTACATCTTCTGCGACGACGGCACGCAAGTCGGCAATCCGTCCTTTTTCTTTAAATACGTGTACACCTTTTTCATTTAATAACGCAATCCCTGCAGAGTCATATCCTCGATACTCTAACTTTTCTAATCCGTACAATAAAATTTCTTTTGATGGTTGTTCACCAATATAACCAACGATTCCGCACATAAAAAATCCTCCCTAATCATTGGGGCAAGAAGGGGCTCTTGCCCCTTAAATAATTGATGAAATGGCGATGAACGTTCTTTCCTTTGTGCAAAGAGTCGCCTCTTTGTTTTAAGAAAGAACTTGCGGCTGTCATCGCTTCAGCCGGGAGGCATCCGCCGAACACTCGATAAACCTCCTCCTCGTCAACTAAGCTTTTTTCCCGTCCAAGCTTAGTCCAGGCGCTTTTATACAGTTGTTTTCCGCTATCCTCCTTTCATGTAAGATGTCAAACAACAATAGTTTACAACAACAAAGAGGCAAACGTCAATGTGAATCGCTTACCCCTGTATAAACAAAATATGCATAAATGGAATAAACCGTTCCATTTATGCATATCGTTTACCGAAACAATTATTGTGCGCCAAAGCGCTCACGAATAACAGACGCAATGCGCTCGACGTATTGATCGCAAAGTTCATTTGTTGGCGCTTCTGCCATCACGCGAACGAGCGGTTCCGTCCCTGATGGGCGAACGAGAATGCGACCGTTTCCAGCCATTTCTTCTTCTACCTCACGAATGATGCGTTGTACTTCTTCATTTGCAATGGCTTCATGTTTATCCGTTACTTTCACGTTCACGAGTTTTTGTGGATATTTTTTCATTTCTCCCGCTAGCTCAGAAAGCGGCTTTTTCGTCGCTTTCATAATGTTGACAAGCTGTAACGCTGTCAACAGGCCATCGCCTGTCGTGTTGTAATCAAGGAAAATAATATGCCCCGATTGCTCTCCACCTAAATTGTAACCGTTCTTTTTCATTTCTTCCACGACATAACGGTCGCCAACAGCTGTTTGCACACTTTTTATTCCTTGCGCCTCGAGCGCTTTATAAAAACCGAGGTTGCTCATCACTGTTGAGACGACTGTTTGATGTTTTAAGCGCCCTTGTTCATGTAAATATTTCGCACAAATGTACATAATTTGGTCCCCATCAACGATGTGGCCATTTTCATCGACGGCAATTAATCGATCGCCATCGCCATCAAACGCTAAGCCAACATCGGCTCCTTTTTCCTTTACAAACGCAGCCAACGCCTCTGGATGTGTCGAACCGACACCTTCGTTAATGTTTAATCCGTTTGGAGATGCGCCCATCGTAGACACATCGGCATCTAAATCAGCAAATAAATGCGTCGCCAACGACGATGTGGCACCGTGCGCGCAATCAAGCGCGACGTGAATGCCTGAGAAATCTTCGTCTACCGTTTGTTTTAAGTATTGTAAATATTTTTGTCCGCCTTCAAAATAGTCGTTTACTTGCCCTAAATCTTTCCCGATCGGACGTGGCAACGTATCTTGTTCACTATCGAGAAGCGCTTCAATTTCTAACTCTTGTTCATCAGAAAGTTTAAAACCATCCGGCCCGAAAAATTTAATGCCGTTATCTTGAACAGGGTTATGCGAAGCAGAGATCATAACCCCTGCTTGTGCTCCTAACGCTTTTGTCAAATACGCTACACCCGGTGTAGAAATAACACCGAGGCGCATCACTTCTGCTCCGATAGAAAGCAATCCAGCAACAAGCGCTCCTTCAAGCATATGGCCAGAAATGCGCGTATCACGCCCGATTAACACTTTGGGACGGTCTTTATCTTTCGTCAATACGTAGCCGCCAAAACGTCCAATCTTAAAAGCTAGCTCTGGCGTTAATTCGCTATTGGCAATCCCTCGAACACCGTCTGTTCCGAAATACTTACCCATGCTATCGCTCCTTTTGTCATTACTCATTTCTTGTAATACGAATCGTTGCTTCTTTTTGCGGTAGTTTCCAGCGAACGTTTTGAGGTCCATTGACCTCAATAGGCACATCATGTTCACCGATACCTAATTCACTAACGTTTAAGTATACTTCAATATCTTTTAGTTGAATAGCGTTCAATACACGTTGAGCCCCTAAAGCCGTTAGCGTAATATTTTGATCAGCAGGATCGATAAATTCAGCCTTGTATGCGTCGTTTAGTCCAATGATTTCAATTGGAACTTGATCAAACGTTCTCTCTTTTTCTTGTTCCACTTCAATTAAAATTGTAACTTTGGCTGGGTCCACTGCTTTGACCCCTTTTGGTACAGGTACATCGACTTGTAAAGTTGTATTGCTTGTAATATTGCTTAAATCGACTTCAATGCCGCTAATAAATTCGATGTCGTCAATTTTTGCTTTTTGTCCAAAAATCGTTACTTCGCTCGGAATCACTTCCATTTTACTAATGCTTAATCCTTCTCGCAGCGTTCCTTTTCGATCAATTTTTAATGGGACAGTTTTGCTTGGGCTTTTAATTGGCACAGTAATGTCAACGATAGACGGCTCAACATCAAGAGGCAACACATTTCCTTCTTTATCATACACCGTCACTTTCGACTCTCGCTCAATCGTTTCTTCGACTCCTTTTAAATCGACACGTGCCTTCACTAACGCCACTTTGTCAATTAACGTTTTTGCTCCCGTCACTTTCACAATATTTGGCTTAACAATTGGCTGCTCCGGTGAATAACCGTCTGCCATTTGTGATTTATTAATGAAATCCACTTCGACCGGAAAATCTTTTGACACACGCTCGTCAATCGTTACCGTAATTGTAGCTGGATCAATCGTAACGCGTAACTTTTCAGAAATATTTCGGTATTTCAACGGAACTGTATGCTTACCAATTGGCAGTTTAGATAAATCAACATATACTTCAAAATCTCGTTGCAGCTTTGTTGGCGTGACGATGCTTTTCGGTCCCTCAAGCATCACATTAACGGATTGTGGGATACCAGAAACAACAAGGTTTTCTTGATCGTAATACGCCACGACTGGAACGTCCGTCACCGTTTCGACATCGGTTTGCCCGACTGTGTTGCGCGACGTGCTATTAGATTGCGTTTCAATATTGACTGAAACGTAAATCATAAGCGCTAAAAGCAAAGAAAAAATACGTATAAACCATGGGCTATTCATCCATTTATCCACTTTTTTTCGCCCTCCACTGCCAACGGGATGAAGAAGTTGTCTTTGGTTGAACGAGCTCTTTCGTCAGCAATTCTCGCAATACATCTAACTTTAAGTCGCGGTAAAGCTCCCCATTTTTCGTAACAGAAACCGCCCCTGTTTCCTCGGACACAACGACGGTAATGCTGTCTGTCACCTCACTAATACCTAATGCAGCGCGATGCCTTGTGCCAAGTTCTTTAGAAATAAACGGGCTTTCCGATAATGGCAAGTAGCATGACGCTGCGGCAATTTGATTTTTTTGAATAATGACAGCTCCATCGTGAAGCGGCGTGTTCGGAATAAAAATGTTAATAAGCAACTCTGATGAAACATGTGCTTGTAAAGGAATGCCAGTTTCAATATAATCGCCCATACCTGTTTCTCGTTCAATGGAAATAAGAGCCCCAATTCGCCGTTTAGCCATATACTCTGTCGCTTTTACAATCGCTTCGATCATGTGCGTTTGTTCTTCCTCTTCAGGCGTTGTGCTTCGCGAAAACAATTTGCCTCTTCCAAGCTGTTCGAGCGCTCGGCGTAGCTCAGGTTGAAAAATGATAATGATAGCTAAAAAACCCCATGTGATCGCTTGATCCATCAACCATTGCAACGTACTTAATCCGATAAAGCTACTTACAATTCGGACGAGAATGATGACAATAATTCCTTTAAGCAGTTGCACGGCCTTCGTACCGCGCACAAGCATAATAAGCTTATAAATGACGAACCAGACAACAAGAATGTCTACAAACTTAATGAGGTAATTTACAAATGTCGGGAGCTCTCCAAATGGCATTCTTACACTTCCTTCACTCATTCTAATTGCTCTCACATGTAAAAAAGCCATCAATATGGATGGCTATTTCGTTAATGTTTTGGCGATATTGTAACCGACTCTTTTTACATTATACCAAATCCAATCAAATACTTCATTAACTTCTTCAATTTGTCCGGTAACTTCGCCAGCAGAAGCTAAATATTTATGGCCGTTAATGACCGTCACATTGCCGTGCACTTCTCCTTCAATTTTAATATCTCCGTTTCGGACAACAATATCACCTTCAACGACTTTTCCTTCTGGCACGATGACAGTATGATTTTGAACAATTAAATGTTCTTGTTTAGAAAATGAAAATTCATTATCCTCTTGCCAAACTGCCCATAAGCTGCTTGTACTTAACAAGATAAACAGCGATGCGGCGGTTAAAAACGGATGATGAGTAAACCATCGTTTCCAGCGCACGCGACGCTTTTCTCGTGGTAAATTATACATCACTTTTTTCACAAAATCGTCCGAAGGGGTCATGTGTGAAACGTTCTCAACAAAGGCCACTGTTTTTTTCAACGCGTAAAAATGCTCTCGGCATGCTTCGCATTGTTGAATATGGCTGCGCAATTGTTGTTCTTCCTCTTTTTGAATGTCTCCGTCCAAGTAATCATGCATCCATTGGACAATTTTTTCAGAGCATGGCATTTGTCTCACTCCTTTTCATCATAAGTGGCCTAAATGTTTACGCAATGCCTCACGGCCACGATGAATACGCGTTTTCACTGTACCAATCGGCAAGTTTAAAATGTCACTAATTTCTTGTAGCGATAACTCGTCAATATATTTTAAAACGATGACAGTACGGTATTTCTCGGGCAGTTTTAAAATCGCTTCTTGAACCGTTTGCTGCAATTCTAGACTCTCAAGCGCATCTTCTGGAGAGGCACCTTCATCTGCGAGTTGGGAGTACATCGTTAGCCCGTCCGTTCCTGATACCTCTGCGTCTAAATAAACGTCCGGCTTTTTTTTGCGAATACGATCAATGGATAAATTGGTCGCAATACGATAGAGCCAAGATGAAAATTTCATCGTCGGATCGTATGTATGAATATTAACATACGCCCGAATGAACGCCTCTTGGGCAGCATCCTCTGCCTCATGACGATTCCCTAACATACGATAGCACAGTTGATAAATTTTATCTTTGTACATTTCAACAATATCAGCGAATGCACTTTGATCTCCTTTTTTTATCGCTTTAATACGTTGCTTAATAAACATGTCCATTCAATATTTACCTCCGCACGGGGGCTACTATTTTATACGAATAACATAAAGCAAAGTTCCATAAATCGCAATGAGTATGTAAATATTTTTTAAAAAATAGAGAGGGGGACATCATGCCACCCTCTCATACAAGCTTCTCACCAAACAATGATCCCATTAAAGCAACAGCGGTTGCAGCTGTTTTATTCCGTTCATCTAAAATCGGATTAACTTCAACAAACTCCGCTGAAGTGATGATTTGCGCTTCAGCTAACATTTCCATCGCTAAATGGCTTTCGCGATACGTAAGTCCACCAATTACCGGTGTTCCAACACCCGGTGCGTCATGTGGATCAAGTCCGTCTAAATCTAAGGAAAGATGCACACCATCTGTTCGTTCCTTCAAATAAGCAATCGTTTCTTCCATTACTTTTGTCATGCCGAGCCGGTCGACTTCATGCATCGTATATATTTTAATTCCTTTTTCTTTAATTAATTGTTTTTCCCCTTCATCTAGCGAACGAGCACCAATAATTACAATATGTTCTGGTTTTACTTTTGGGCTATAGCCACCAATCATTGTTAAAGCAGGATGACCAAGTCCTAAACTTGCAGCAAGCGGCATGCCATGAATATTTCCAGAAGGCGATGTTTCTTCTGTGTTTAAATCTCCATGTGCATCATACCAAATGACACCTAAATTTTTATAATGTTTAGCCACTCCCGCAAGCGTTCCGATCGCAATGCTATGGTCCCCGCCAAGCACAAGCGGAAAACGGCCTCGCGTCACGACTTCATCAACTGTAGCAGCCAGTTTTTCGTTCGCTTCCGCAACCGCTTTCAAGTTTCGTAATTTTGGATTAGTCACATCTTGTTCGCGCTCCGCACGACCAATTTGAATATCTCCCAAATCTTCGATATCATGGTTTAAACGCTCTAAACGTTCAACAACACCCGCATAGCGAATGGCGCTCGGTCCCATATCTACTCCGCGCCGCGTTTGTCCTAAGTCCATCGGTACACCAATAATCGAAATGTTCATCTTAGTTCTCCTCCCCTCGTTGCATCTGTATTTTATTGTACATGAGGAGAAATAGTTGGCTCAACTCGACAACTTTTTGAATATTTATTCTATGAATAATAACAAAAAACCTTAGGCAAGAGAGTGCCTAAGGTTTCAACGATATGGAGCCTATCGGGATCGAACCGATGACCTCCTGCGTGCAAAGCAGGCGCTCTCCCAGCTGAGCTAAGGCCCCATGGAGCGGAAGACGGGACTCGAACCCGCGACCCCCACCTTGGCAAGGTGGTGTTCTACCACTGAACTACTTCCGCAAAAAGTGAGCCATGGAGGACTCGAACCTCCGACCCTCTGATTAAAAGTCAGATGCTCTACCTGCTGAGCTAATGGCTCATCATATACATGGCTGGGCTAGCTGGATTCGAACCAGCGCATCACGGAGTCAAAGTCCGTTGCCTTACCGCTTGGCTATAGCCCATTGATGAAACATCACAATGGTGGAGGGGGACGGATTCGAACCGCCGAACCCAAAGGGAGCGGATTTACAGTCCGCCGCGTTTAGCCACTTCGCTACCCCTCCGCGGATGGTGCCGGCTGCAGGACTTGAACCCGCAACCTACTGATTACAAGTCAGTTGCTCTACCAATTGAGCTAAGCCGGCGCAATCTTTAATTACTCTAGCCACATGATGTATATGGTGGAGGATGACGGGATCGAACCGCCGACCCCTTGCTTGTAAGGCAAGTGCTCTCCCAGCTGAGCTAATCCTCCATAAGAGATGACCCGTACGGGATTCGAACCCGTGTTACCGCCGTGAAAGGGCGGTGTCTTAACCACTTGACCAACGGGCCAATATGCGACACACAAGCTTCCAACCGGGCTTGAACCGGTGACCTCTTCCTTACCATGGAAGTGCTCTACCAACTGAGCTATGGAAGCACTGGCTCCGCAGGTAGGATTCGAACCTACGACCGCTCGGTTAACAGCCGAGTGCTCTACCACTGAGCTACTGCGGAATGATCCGTTAAAGTTAATCTATTTGTGCTTCATCAACATGTTACGTAACTTTACTGCCTCTTCCTCTACTCGCACACTCCACGATGACGGATGCGTCGAGGCAACTCGAAGCTTAATCGATGAAGCATCGCTCGTCACTGAGCTACTGCGGAATAACTTATCTTTTGCCCGGCAACGTCCTACTCTCGCAGGCGGTGTCCCGCCAACTACCATCGGCGCTGGAGAGCTTAACTTCCGTGTTCGGGATGGGAACGGGTGTGACCTCTCCGCCATCGCCACCGAGCAATAATGCTTTAGACAAATGTTATTATAACGGAATATTTTTTGTTGTCAAGCTTTTTTATTCCTTCAAAACTAGATAACAGGTTAGCCTACGCTTTTCTTGTGTGCTTAGTTAAGTCCTCGATCGATTAGTATCCGTCAGCTGCACGTGTCGCCACGCTTCCACCTCGGACCTATCAACCTTGTCATCTTCAAGGGATCTTACTCGCTTGACGCGATGGGAAATCTCATCTTGAGGGGGGCTTCACGCTTAGATGCTTTCAGCGCTTATCCCTTCCGCACATAGCTACCCAGCTGTGCCCCTGGCGGGACAACTGGTACACCAGCGGTGCGTCCATCCCGGTCCTCTCGTACTAAGGACAGCTCCTCTCAAATTTCCTACGCCCGCGACGGATAGGGACCGAACTGTCTCACGACGTTCTGAACCCAGCTCGCGTACCGCTTTAATGGGCGAACAGCCCAACCCTTGGGACCGACTACAGCCCCAGGATGCGATGAGCCGACATCGAGGTGCCAAACCTCCCCGTCGATGTGGACTCTTGGGGGAGATAAGCCTGTTATCCCCGGGGTAGCTTTTATCCGTTGAGCGATGGCCCTTCCATTCGGAACCACCGGATCACTAAGCCCGACTTTCGTCCCTGCTCGACTTGTAGGTCTCGCAGTCAAGCTCCCTTCTGCCTTTACACTCTTCGAATGATTTCCAACCATTCTGAGGGAACCTTTGGGCGCCTCCGTTACGCTTTGGGAGGCGACCGCCCCAGTCAAACTGCCCACCTGACACTGTCTCCCACCCCGATCAGGGGTGCGGGTTAGAATCTCAGTACGACAAGGGTGGTATCCCAACGGCGACTCCACCTAGACTGGCGTCCAGGCTTCTCAGTCTCCCACCTATGCTGTACATGTCGCACCAACATTCAATATCAGGCTGCAGTAAAGCTCCACGGGGTCTTTCCGTCCTGTCGCGGGTAACCTGCATCTTCACAGGTACTATGATTTCACCGGGTCTCTCGTTGAGACAGTGCCCAAGTCGTTACACCTTTCGTGCGGGTCGGAACTTACCCGACAAGGAATTTCGCTACCTTAGGACCGTTATAGTTACGGCCGCCGTTTACTGGG
>NZ_CP187112.1:95000-150000 GCF_050613275.1 Anoxybacillus dikiliensis | reverse complement strand
CAACAAGCACGTAACTAACGATGGATTCTCCTTCTTTAGCAAACAGTTGATAGCGAAAATAAACGAGATCAAATAAAACAAAAGCAATGAGAACGATTTGTACCGCATTCCACAAGCTTGCGGAACGGAAAATTCCGAGACCAAAACGATGAATTGTTAAATATGCAAAAAAACCCATTTGACTAATGACGCTAAAAATGAAACCAACTCCAATAAGCCAAACGAGAACAGATAAAATTTCTTTTATCTCAAAAGATGTAAAAAGATGTGCGTATTCATTCCACTTTACAGCAAAACCAACAACTCCTGTACTTATTCCACCGACCAACAATGTTGAAAAAAACAATTGAACCCACTTTCGACTGTTCACCTATAAACCCTCCACTTCTCAATATCCCTTTCAAAATTCTATCAACGAAATAAGAAAAATGCTAGCGAATATTTTTGCAAAGAATATTGAATATTAACAGTAAGGAAACTTGTTGAAAGGGGCCCTTAATGATGAATCGAACATTTTTGCTCCTCGCATTTAGTTGTGTATTAGCGCTAGCAGGGTGCGCTCAACAAGAGAAAACCCCTGCACAACCTGATTACGATCAAACAAAAAAAATGGTTGTTGATATTTTAAAAACGGACGAAGGGAAAAAAGCAATTCAAGAAGTGATGAGTGATGAAAAGGTAAAACAGCAGCTCGTTATGGATCAAGAAGTTGTAAAAAAAACGATTGAGGAAACGTTAACTTCAGACAAAGGAAAAGCGTTTTGGAAAAAAGCATTTGAAGATCCAAAGTTCGCTCAAAATTTCGCGAAAAGCATGAAAGAGGAACATGAAAAATTATTGAAAGCGCTAATGAAAGACCCTGAATATCAAGCAATGATTGTAGACATTATGCAAAATCCAGAAATGAAAAAATTAATACAAACAGAGATGAAAAACAAAGATTTTCGCGCTCATTTGCAAAAAGTGATTACTGAGACATTTAGCAGCCCGCTATTTAAAGCAAAAATTGAAGATATTCTTATCAAAGCAGCGGAAGAAATGCAAGGCGGTAAGAAAAAATCCGATCAAGAGGGATCGAGCGAGGATCAAACAGCATAAGGGTGTCCTTGCATTATCGGGACACCCCTTGTAAATACATATGCACAATTGATCATCAAAGAAAGACGCTACTTCATCGTAACTTTGCGATAATTTTTTTAGCAATATTCATATATACTTTTCCAATTGGATGATCTTCACCGTATACAGAAGGGGCAAAATCATCATCGTTCCAATCAGGTTGTCCGAGCGGTAGCTGTCCAAGTAAGTCCGTCTGTAACTCTTCAGCTAATTTTTGGCCACCGCCTTTTCCAAAAATATATTCTCTTTCACCTGTTGTTTTGCTTTCAAAATATGACATATTTTCGATAACACCAACAACTTCATGATTCGTCCGAACCGCCATCGCTCCCGCTCTTGCGGCAACAAAAGCAGCCGTTGGATGAGGCGTCGTCACAATAATTTCTTTCGATGTCGGAAGCATCGTATGCACATCTAACGCTACATCCCCTGTGCCTGGGGGTAAATCTAATAGTAAATAATCCAATTCTCCCCATTCCACTTCATCAAAAAAGTTTTTTAACATTTTGCCAAGCATCGGTCCACGCCAAATGACCGGAGAATTATCTTCTACAAAAAACCCCATAGAAATTACTTTTACACCAAACCGCTCAACGGGAATAATTTTTTCTCCACGGACGATTGGCCGTTCTGTAATCCCCATCATATCTGGCACACTAAACCCGTAAATATCCGCATCGATTAACCCAACCTTTTTACCAAGCCGCGCAAGCGAAACGGCTAAATTGACGGATACCGTCGATTTCCCTACGCCACCTTTTCCGCTTGCAATAGCTAAATAAATCGGTTCATTCGTTGATCTTTCTTCTAACGGCAATTGAGCAAAACGAAGCCCAACGGATGATGCTCCTGCATCTTTTAAACGTTGTACAACTGTCTGTTGCACTTGAAGTTGTTCCGCCGCTCCTGTTTTAGCTAAAGCAATTTTTACGCTCACTAACCCTTTTTCCTCATTTATTTTGACTTCTTGAATCGCTCCTGTTTCTTTAAACGTTTTTTTCAAAAAAGGGTCGTAAATCGTTTCTAGAAGCTCTACAACTTGTTTTTCTGTCAACATTGCGCCTCACCAATCCTTATGTATTCGGTTTCACACTTTCAATATAACATAATTTTCTGCATAAAAAAATGAATCCTTCTCACTCAGAAGGATCACGTTCATTTGATACGTAACGTAAAATACCTTTGTAAATCGAAGCGGCAAGCTGTTCTTGATACGTTGAAGATGCTAGTAATTTCCGTTCTTCTTCATTTGACAAAAAGCCGATTTCAACTAAAGCGCCTGGTTTTTTAGCCATTTTTAATAAATATACGGTTTGAATGGGCTTCGCCAATCGATGTGTATTTTCCAAATTGACGCGTAGCTCTTGTTGAATAAACTTAGCTAGCCTTGCATTTTCCTCCAATGAAGGATAGTAAAAAACTTGTGCGCCCCTCCATTTCGGCGAAGGAATGGCGTTTAAATGAATACTAATAAAAAAATCTGCCTCTGACTCATTCACAAATTGAACTCGCCGTTGTAAATCTTCTATTTTCCTTCGGCTATATCCTCTTGTTTGTTCACTCGCTAAATCATGATCTCCTTCTCTCGTCATTTGAACGAGTGCACCTTGTTGTTGCAAATAATCGCGTAATTTTAACGCCACATCCAGTGCGACTTCCTTCTCCAAAACATCTCCTCCGACCGCTCCTCCGTCAGGTCCTCCATGCCCGGGATCAAGAACAATAATTTTTCCTGATAACGGTAAACTCCATGCTTTCCAAGAGCGATCATGAAAGACATAGAACTGTAAAAAAAGGGCAAAAACAATGAAAACAATAATAATACGTATTTTCATCCCTTCTCCTCCCCACTATTTATGTTATATGGGACAAGAAGAGAATTTAGAACGGTTACTTCAAACGAAGACGTTGACGACGCAGTCCTTTTTCGATTCCTTCTTTCCACCATCCGTCGATGTAACGGGCGCATGCATCGTACATATCATCTCTGTATTCTTTCATACGGTCATACAATTCATCAATGAGTCGCATATATTCATCGATACAACGTCTTCTGACCGTTTCCTTTGACTCACCATAATATATAAAGCGGCTATAATGCGCCCCGATCAAATATGCTTCAATCGCCACATCGATACATATCGTTTCGATCCATTCAGAAACAATGATGTATCGTTGCCAATACGTGCGCATACGTTGCCATAATTCACGATAAGAAAGATCGCGCAATGCATTTCGTTCATCAGTTAGCTGCTTTTCTAACTTTTTTGCTGTAAACGATGTAAGTATTCCCAATTTTTTATCCCTCCTCATACATATTGTTCGCATGAAAAAAAGAGACATACAAAAAAATCTCGGCAAATAATTGCCGAGATTTGTTGACATTAACGTTTTGAAAACTGTGGTGCACGACGAGCGCCTTTAAGACCGTATTTCTTACGCTCTTTCACACGAGAATCGCGCGTCAATAAGCCTGCACGTTTTAATGTTTGACGGTATTCAGGGTCAACTTGTAACAATGCACGAGCGATACCGTGACGGATCGCACCTGCTTGACCTGTAAATCCACCACCACTTACGTTTACTAATACATCGTAGCTACCGAACGTTTCCGTTAAAACAAGTGGCTGTTTTACAACTTCCACTAACGATTCATATGGAACATAGTCACGAATGTCACGACCATTTACGATAATGCGTCCTTCACCTGGAACGAGACGCACGCGCGCAACTGAACTTTTGCGACGGCCTGTGCCGTAGTATTGTACCTGTGCCAAAATAATGCCCTCCTTTAATCAATTATCCGCGAAGTTCATAAACTTCTGGTTTTTGTGCTTGATGCGGATGTTCACTTCCGCGATAAACGTGCAATTTTTTGAACATTTGACGACCAAGGCTACCTTTTGGAAGCATGCCGCGAATTGCCTTTTCAAGCATTTGCTCTGGGTAATTTGTGCGCATTTCAAGAGCTGTTCTTACTTTTAACCCGCCTGGATGTAAGCTGTGGCGATAGTATAATTTGTTTGTTAATTTTTTACCTGTCAATTCAACTTTTTCTGCGTTGATGATGATCACATGATCACCTGTGTCAACGTGCGGTGTGTAAGTTGGTTTATGTTTACCGCGCAAAATTGCAGCAACTTCACTAGCAAGACGTCCTAACGTTTTGCCTTCTGCATCAACAACGTACCATTTACGTTCTACTTCATTTGGCTTCGCCATATACGTACGCATTTGTTTTCCCTCCTAAAATAAAAAATAAACAAGCGATATTTATTTCAACACGATTAATTTCCGGGGCTAATCGTGGGTTTAAAATACATACCATATGATATAATATCTCTTTCATAACCTAATGTCAAGAAAATGTTACACCTGGATTAGTTGTCATAAGAAACGTGCCATAAATATAAGCCGTGACCTGGAGCCGTCTTCCCGGCAGCGCTTCGATTTTTTTGTTGCAAAATCGTTTTCATCTCTTCAGCACGTCGTTCCCCGCGCCCGACTTCTAGCACTGTTCCAACGATAATGCGAACCATATTGTACAAAAAGCCGTTGCCAACAAGACGGAAGATTAACTCTTCTCCTTCCTGGATGACTTCCGCTTCATAAATGGTACGAACTTTATCGTCAATTTCTGTTTTTGCCGAACAAAAACTTGTGAAATCATGCGTCCCGATCACGTAACGAAGTGCTTCGTTCATTGATGCTATATTTAGTGGATACGGATAATAATACGCATAATGACGCAAGAACACATTCCGCTCGCCAGTCCATACACGATAACGGTATTCCTTTTTTTTCACGCTAAACCGGGCGTGAAAAGAAAGGGGTACTTCACTTGCTTCTTTGACAATGACGTCATCTGGGAGAAGAGCATTTAACGCCTTGGGCCATTTTTCATCTGGAATCATAAGCGGCGTATCAAAGTGAATAACTTGTCCGTATGCATGAACCGTTGCATCCGTTCTTCCTGACGCATAGACGCGAACAAATTGCCCTTTATGAATGATGGAAAGTGCATGCTCTAGTTCTCCCTGCACCGTTCGTTTTTGTTGTTGAATTTGATATCCCGCAAAATGCGTACCATCATATGCAATGGTACATTTTATTCTTCTCATGATTTTCGCTCCTTCTCATGAACGAAGTAACCATAACGCAATAGCCAATAAGCCGATGA
Source organism: Anoxybacillus dikiliensis (assembly GCF_050613275.1). Classification (GTDB taxonomy): domain Bacteria; phylum Bacillota; class Bacilli; order Bacillales; family Anoxybacillaceae; genus Anoxybacillus. Next base: position 144,701 of record NZ_CP187112.1, on the reverse strand, counting down.
AAAGCATAAAAGCAGTATCTATTCGTCCCCACGTCAACTCGCGCCATTTTGTTCGATTTTGACTACCACGATATCCGCGTACTTCCATCGCGACAGCCAGCTCTTCTGCTCTTTTAAATGCGCTAATAAATAGCGGAACGAGCAACGCGGTCATCGCTTTCATTCGTTCTTGTAATGGACCGCTTGAAAAATCGACACCACGAGCGGTTTGAGCTTTCATAATTTTTTCGGTTTCTTCCATTAACGTCGGAATAAAACGAAGGGAAATGGACATCATGAGCGCTAGTTCATGAACAGGTACATTCCATTTTTTTAACGGCGAAAGTAACGACTCCATACCATCTGTCACTTCAATCGGCGTTGTTGTTAACGTCAATAGCGTTGTGACGACAATAAGGAGCAAAAAGCGTAAGGAAATAAACGCTCCTTGTTGAATCGCTTTATCGTACACTTCAATGCCAAACCATTGAAAAACGATATCTCCTTCTTTTGTTAATAGCACATGGAGAAAAAAAGTAAATACAATGACCCACAAAACAGGTTTTAACCCTCTCATCATAAATGAAAAAGGAATGCGTGATAAAAATAACAAAAGGCATGTAAACAAAGTCAATATTCCATACGTCCATCCGTTGTTTGCAAGAAATACGATAAACACATAAATAAACATGAGCAGCAGTTTTGTACGTGGATCGAGCCGATGAATAAAAGAGTGTCCCGGAACATATTTTCCGATAATCATACCGTTCATCATATATGCTTCACCCTATTAAATAACGTTTGTAAAGATCGTTCGACGTCTTCTATCGTCAAACATGGTTCTGGAAATGTCATCCCAAATTTTTGCTCGACTGCCCGCTGAAACAAAACTGTCTCAGGGACATCTAACCCAAGATGTATTAAATCATCGACGTTACGGAAAATTTGTTCTGGTGTCCCCCTTCGAACAATCGTTCCTCGATGCATAATAATAATATCATCCGCGTAACGTGCTGCCTCTTCCATGCTGTGTGTCACGAGTACAATCGTCATCCTTTTTTGCCGTTGAAGCTTTGCGAACATGTCCATCATTTCTTTCCGTCCACGTGGGTCTAATCCTGCCGTAGGTTCATCTAACACAAGCACTTCTGGCTCCATTGCTAACACACCAGCGATCGCCACACGGCGCATTTGTCCACCGCTTAAAGCAAACGGAGATTTATGTCGCACTTCTTCCGGCAGCCCGACAAGTGCTAACCATTCACCAACACGAGCTTTTGCTTCTTGTTCTGACATGCCGAAATTCATCGGCCCAAAGCAAATATCTTTTTCTACTGTTTCTTCAAACAATTGATGTTCAGGGAATTGAAAAACAATGCCTACTTTCTTCCGTAAAGGTTTTAACTGTTTTTCTTTTTTTCCCGCTGCAATTGTATAATCGCCAAGGTGGACGGTCCCTTTTGTCGGTTGAAGTAAGCCATTGAAATGTTGTAAAAGGGTAGACTTGCCCGATCCTGTATGACCGATTACCGCTACATATGAGCCGCTACGAATATCAACATGAATATCGTACAATGCTCGCTTCTCGAAAGGGGTATTTATTTGGTAACGATGTTCGACATCGCGGAATACAATGTCCATAATTCACTCACCAACCCCTCCATTGTTAAATGATCAGCCGTCATTGGAATACCATTGTTCCTCAATCGTTGACTTAGTTGTAGCGAGAATGGTAAGTCTAACCCCATCTCTTCTAATTTCGCCCCGTATGCAAAAATATGCGCAGGCGTTCCTTCGAGCACGATTTTTCCTTTATTCATCACAATAACCCGATCTGCTTTTGCGACTTCATTTAAATCATGAGTAATCGAAATGACCGTCATATCGTGTTCCCGACGAAGCGACTGCATCACATGAAGAACTTCTTTTTTCCCGCTCGGGTCAAGCATGGATGTCGCCTCATCTAAAATAATGACATTCGGATGAAGCGCGATGGCGCTTGCAATGGCGACGCGTTGTTTTTGTCCACCTGACAAGCGATGCGGCTCGTGATGAATGAAATCTTCCATTTTTACTTTTTTTAACGCTTCGTTTATACGTTTTTTCATTTCCTCTTTTTGTATCCCTTGATTTTCAAGACCGAAAGCAACGTCATCTTGAACCGTCGTTCCAACGAACTGGTTGTCTGGATTTTGAAATACAATACCTAATCGCTCACGTACGTCCCATATCGTTTCTTCATTTAATGGGATCCCGCATACATGAATCGTTCCACTTGTCGGTGGCAATAAACCAATTAACAACTTCGCTAATGTTGATTTACCTGATCCGTTATGACCAACAATTGTTACCCATTCACCTTTATACACTTGAAACGATATGTTTTGTAGAGCATACGTTTGTTCATTTGCATATTGAAAACTTACATCTTCCACACGTACTGCAACTTCCACGACTCTCTCCTCATCTCTTCTGAATTTTCTTACTCTCTACTCTACTACAAAAAAGAAAACAAAAAAAGGGCATAGATCCAGTTCAAAAACTGTCTCGCCCTTATAAAAACGTATTAAACTAGTTCAATAATTACCATTGGTGCACCGTCACCGCGGCGTGGTCCAAGTTTCATAATGCGTGTGTAGCCACCTTGACGGTCTTGGTAACGAGGTGCGATGTCGCTGAACAATTTTTGAATCGCATCTTGACCTGTTTCTGTGTTTGCTACTTCTTTGCGAACGAATGCAGCTGCTTGACGACGTGCATGCAAATCGCCGCGCTTTCCTAATGTGATCATTTTTTCTACAACAGAACGCAACTCTTTTGCACGAGCTTCTGTTGTTTCGATTCGCTCATTAATGATTAAGTCTGTCACTAAATCACGAAGCAATGCTTTACGTTGAGAGCTTGTGCGTCCTAATTTTCTGTAAGACATGTGATGTCCCTCCTTTATTTCACTTTTAACATGAAAATGCCTAGTTAACCAAACGCTTAACTAGTCATCTTTACGTAAGCTTAATCCTAGCTCTTCTAACTTCGCTTTTACTTCCTCAAGCGACTTGCGGCCTAAGTTGCGCACTTTCATCATATCTTCTTCCGTTTTTTGAGCAAGCTCTTGCACTGTGTTGATGCCAGCACGCTTTAAGCAGTTGTACGAACGAACGGAAAGATCAAGCTCTTCAATTGTCATTTCGAGCACTTTTTCTTTTTGGTCTTCTTCTTTTTCAATCATGATTTCAGCATGTTGTGCTTCGTCCGTTAAGTTCACAAAAATATTTAAGTGCTCTGTTAAAATTTTTGCCCCTAGTGAGATTGCTTCTTTCGGGCCGATGCTACCATCTGTCCACACGTCGATCGTTAACTTGTCGTAGTTTGTCATTTGACCGACGCGCGTATTTTCGACTTGGTACGATACGCGCGATACCGGCGTATAAATGGAATCGATCGGGATAACACCTATCGGTTGATCCTCGCGCTTATTAGCATCAGCTGGTGTATACCCACGCCCGCGTTTCGCTGTCATTCTCATGCGCAAACGACCGTCTTTCGCCAAAGTAGCAATATGAAGGTCTGGGTTGAGAATTTCTACATCGCTATCGTGAGTAATATCCGCAGCTGTAACGACTCCTTCACCCTGTACATCAATCTCAAGCGTCTTTTCTTCGTCCGAGTAAATTTTTAGCGCTAGCTTTTTTACATTTAAAATGATCGTTGTTACATCTTCCACGACGCCATCAATTGTTGAAAACTCGTGCAATACACCATCTATTTGAACAGATGTTACAGCGGCACCAGGGAGTGAGGATAACAGGATACGACGTAAGGAGTTACCCAAAGTTGTACCATATCCACGCTCAAGTGGTTCAACGACGAATTTGCCATATTTGGCATCCTCGCTGATTTCAACCGTTTCGATTTTCGGCTTTTCGATTTCCAACATTCCTTTAACCCTCCTTCAAAACGTCGAAACCCCGATTAAACCGATGACAGCTCAATCGAAATTCCCCCATGAATAAGTTCCCGAATGTGCACAACAACTGTTTTTCGTTTCCCTGTAAGAATGACTATATCCCATTATTGACACATACGCAAATTCTATACAGAGAAATTAAACACGACGACGTTTTGGCGGACGGCATCCGTTATGTGGAACCGGTGTAACATCTTTGATCGCTGTAATTTCTAGTCCAGCCGCTTGAAGTGCACGAATTGCTGCTTCACGACCAGCACCCGGACCTTTTACGTTTACTTCAACAGTTTTCATGCCATGCTCCATAGATGCTTTTGCAGCAGCCTCTGCAGCCATTTGTGCAGCGAACGGAGTTGACTTACGAGAGCCTTTAAAACCTAACGCACCTGCACTTGACCAAGAAATTGCATTTCCATGAACGTCTGTAATTGTGACGATTGTGTTGTTAAAAGTCGAACGGATATGAGCAATACCAGATTCAATGTTCTTTTTTACACGACGTTTACGCGTATTCGTTTTACGTGCCATTCGTTCATGAACCTCCTTTACTTAATTATTTTTTCTTGTTCGCTACTGTACGACGTGGACCTTTACGTGTACGAGCGTTGTTTTTCGTATTTTGGCCACGAACCGGCAATCCGCGACGATGACGAAGACCACGATAGCAACCGATCTCCATTAAACGTTTAATGTTTAAAGATACTTCACGACGAAGATCTCCTTCTACTTTTAAGCGATCTACGATTTCACGAATTTTTCCTAATTCTTCTTCCGTTAAGTCGCGAACGCGAGTGTCTTCAGATACGCCAGCCTCTGCTAAGATTTTTTGTGCAGTTGCTTTACCGATTCCGTAAATGTATGTTAATGAAATGACTACACGTTTGTCACGAGGAATATCTACACCTGCAATACGTGCCATGATTTGTACACCTCCTCAAATTTTATCCTTGTTTTTGCTTATGCTTTGGATTTTCGCAAATAACCATAACTTTTCCCCGTCTGCGAATAACTTTGCATTTTTCGCAAATCGGTTTTACAGATGGTCTAACTTTCATGAGAACTTACCTCCTTGTTCGTGCGGAGTGTTATTTATATCGATACGTAATTCTTCCACGTGTTAAATCGTAAGGTGATAACTCAACTGTTACTTTATCACCTGGTAAAATGCGAATAAAATGCATGCGAATTTTACCTGAAACGTGAGCTAAAACGGTATGACCGTTTTCAAGTTCCACTCGGAACATCGCATTCGGCAACGTTTCAACGACTGTACCTTCCACTTCAATTACATCGTCTTTCGCCATTGAACGGCTCTCCCTTCTTTTTTGAAATGAGTAACATGTTCAACTAACACGACCAGTTTACAGCTTACGATGCGCATCCGCAAAGAAGGTTAAAGCGTTCAAAGTGTTGTTAAAATTTCATATCCCGCCTCAGTAATCGCAATCGTATGTTCAAAATGAGCACAAAGCTTGCCATCTACTGTGACGACTGTCCAATTATCTTCTAACGTGCGAACATAACGGGTTCCTGCATTCACCATCGGCTCAATGCACAGAACCATGCCTGGCTTTAACCGCGGTCCCTTATTTGGCGGACCGTAATGTGGGATTTGCGGATCTTCATGTAAGTCTTGACCAATTCCATGTCCAACATACTCACGCACAATGGAAAAGTTATGCGCCTCAACGTATGTTTGAATCGCATGGGAAATGTTCGTTAACCGTGCGCCAGGTTTCGCTTCTTCCAATCCACGATATAGTGACTGCTCTGTCACTTCTAAAAGCTTTTTCGCCTCTTCTGAAATAGCTCCGACTGGATATGTCCAAGCTGAATCACCATGGTATCCATTGTACTTTGCGCCGATGTCAATGCTAATAATGTCCCCTTCGCGAAGCACACGGTCTCCTGGGACGCCGTGAACGAGCTCCTCGTTTACCGACGTACAAATGCTCCCACGAAATCCATTATATCCTTTAAACGAAGGAATTGCATCATGTTTGCGAATGAACGTTTCAGCGATATGATCGAGCTCTTTTGTCGTTATGCCTGGCTCGATGTATTTTTGTAATTCCTGATGAGTTAACGCAACAATTCGGCCAGCTTCACGCATAATTTCAATTTCACGCGGGGTTTTGCAAATGATCATTATTGTAAGCCCCCAAGTAATTCACAAATGTCAGCAAACACTTGATCAATATGTTGTTGTCCGTCAATGTTGCGCAAATACCCTTTCGCCGCATAAAAATCAAGCAACGGCTGAGATTGCTTCATATTGACTTCAAGACGGTTCGCTACTGTCGCTTCGTTATCATCTGCACGTTGATACAACTCTCCGCCACATTTATCACAAACACCCGCTTGTGCTGGCGGATTAAATACGAGATGATACGTTGCGCCACATTCTTTACAAATGCGTCTACCTGTTAGACGTTCCATTAAAATGTTTTTATCTACTTCAATGTTAATGACATAGTCGATGGAGCGGTTCAATTGTTGAAGAAGCGTTTCTAACGCTTCAGCTTGAGCGACTGTTCGCGGAAACCCATCAAGCAAAAAACCGTTTTGGCAATCGTCCTTGCTTAAACGCTCGCGAACAATGCCGATTGTCACTTCATCTGGAACAAGATCGCCGCGATCCATATATGATTTCGCCTTTAAACCGAGCTCTGTTCCCTCTTTCATCGCTGCTCGAAACATATCCCCAGTAGAAATGTGAGGAATTTTGTATTTCTCAACGATTTTTTCTGCCTGTGTGCCTTTCCCAGCTCCCGGCAGTCCCATCAATACTAAATTCATCAATTTCTCCCCCTCAGCTCTCTATATGAGGTAGAGGGAATAAAATTCCCAACACCTCTTTATTTAATAAAGCCTTTATAATGGCGCTTCACTAATTGGCTTTCTAGCTGCTTCATCGTCTCTAAGGCAACGCCAACGACGATCAGCAAGCTTGTTCCTCCAATTTGAGCAGAAGGCGGTAGTTTAGCGAACTCGATAAAGAAGACAGGAAGAACAGCGATTGCTGCTAAAAATAGAGCCCCGACGAAAGTTAAACGGTACAAAACACGTGTAATGAATTCCTGCGTGTTCTTTCCTGGACGAATGCCTGGAATATAACCACCTTGCTTTTTCAAATTGTCCGCCATTTGTTCTGGATTGACTTGAACAAACGCATAAAAATACGTAAAGGCAACAATTAGAGCGACGTATATGAGCATACCAACTGGTTGTGTATAGTCAAAAACTTTTTTGATCCACAATGTTACATCATTCGAGCCGAAAAACGATGCAATCGTCGGTGGAGTAATAATAAACGACACCGCAAAAATAACCGGAATAACACCTGCCGGGTTTACTTTTAACGGAATGTGTGTCGAATGACCACCTACTGGACTACGTCCTTCCAATCGCTTCGCATACTGAATCGGAATTTTCCGAAACGCTTGTTGCATATAAATGACACCAACAATAACCGCAACAACTGCTAAAGCGACCAACAGCACTGTAACGATGCGTAAAAACAGCTGATCACCAGCGTTTTCAAATTGTTGAACATAAATTTGGTTAAGCGTCGTCGGGATACCAGACACAATTCCTGCAAAAATCAATACAGAAATGCCGTTCCCAACACCTTTAGCCGTAATTTGCTCACCAAGCCACATTAAAAAGGCTGTTCCAGCTGTTAAGACAAGCGCGATAAGCAAATACGTCGGAATGCCTGGATTTTTAATAAGCACACCACCCGACATATTATGAAAGCCGTATGACATAGCAAACGCCTGGATAAAACCAAGCACAATTGTAAAATAGCGAGTAAACTGAGCGAGTTTACGACGGCCTACTTCCCCTTGCTTCGACCATTCCGTAAATTTAGGAACAACATCCATCTGTAGTAACTGTACGATGATGGATGCCGTAATGTATGGCATGACGCCCATCGCAAAAATAGAAAAGTTTTGTAGAGCGCCGCCACCGAACGTGTTCAACACACCAAAAGCGTTGAATTGATCTTGCATTTTTAATACATCTGCATTTACGCCCGGTACGGGAATAAATGTACCGATGCGAAATACAATGAGCATAAGAAGGGTGAATACAATTTTTCTTCTTATATCACCCACGCGCATAAAATTGGAGATTGTTCGAAACATTAAATCACCTCAGTTGTACCGCCAGCAGCTTCGATTGCTTCTTTTGCAGAAGCAGAGAATTTATGAGCTTTCACTGTTAATTTTTTCGTGAGCTCACCGTTTCCAAGAACTTTGATGCCTGCTTTCAACTTGCTTACAACGCCTGTTTCAAGCAACAATTGTGGTGTCACTTCCGTACCGTCTTCAAAGCGATTTAACACTTCGAGGTTAACGATCGCATATTCTTTACGATGAATGTTTGTAAAGCCGCGTTTTGGTAAACGACGGAATAAAGGTGTTTGACCACCTTCAAAGCCGATGCGTACACCGCCGCCAGAGCGAGCGTTTTGCCCTTTATGTCCTCTACCAGAAGTTTTTCCGTTACCAGAGCCGATACCACGACCAACACGGTTACGTTCTTTACGGGAACCCGGTGCTGGTTGTAATTCATGTAGCTTCATGCCTAGGCACCTCCTTATTCTTCTAATTCTTTTACTGTTACAAGGTGAGAAACTTTATTGATCATTCCACGAATGGCTGGATTGTCGTTATGAACAACTGTTTGATGCAATTTTCGTAAACCTAATGTTTTAACCGTCACGCGTTGGTCTTGCGGACGACCGATTACGCTGCGAGTGAGGGTAATTGCTAATTTTTTTGCCATCATTTTTCCCTCCCTTATCCTAACAGTTCCTCAACTGTTTTACCGCGCAATTTTGCAACATCTTCCGCACGTTTTAATTGCTTCAAACCGTCGATTGTTGCGCGCACCATGTTGATTGGTGTGTTGGAACCGATTGACTTCGATAAAATATCGCTAATGCCTGCTAACTCTAATACCGCACGTGCAGGACCACCAGCGATAACTCCTGTACCTTCAGATGCTGGTTTTAAAATAATTTCACCTGCTCCGAAATGTCCGATTACTTCATGTGGAATCGTTGTACCAACGATCGGTACAGTAATTAAGTTTTTCTTCGCATCCTCAATTGCTTTACGAATTGCATCTGGAACTTCTTGAGCTTTTCCAGTTCCGAAGCCGACATGACCGTTTTTGTCACCAACAACGACTAACGCAGCGAAACGGAAACGACGTCCACCTTTTACAACTTTAGCTACGCGGTTAACGGCAACAACGCGTTCTTCTAGTTCAAGTTTATTTGGATCAATGCGACGCATCTCTGTCCCTCCTTCTTAATTAGAATTGTAATCCAGCTTCACGAGCAGCGTCTGCAAGTGCTTTAACACGTCCATGATATAAATATCCGCCACGGTCGAATACAACCGATGTAATTCCTTTTTCAAGTGCACGTTTAGCAATCAATTCGCCTACTTTTTGAGCTGCTTCCACATTGCCCGTTGATTCTAAATCAAAATCTTTATCTAATGTTGACGCGCTAACAAGCGTCACAGCTTTCATATCATCAATGATTTGTGCATAAATGTGTTTGTTTGAACGGAACACATTTAAGCGTGGACGTTCCGCAGTTCCTACGACTTTACGGCGAACACGAGCGTGTCTTTTTTTGCGAACTGCATTTTTATCAAGCTTAGTGATCATTCGTGTCACTCCTTTCATTTACCTAAGCAGCATTATTTCTTACCTGTTTTACCTTCTTTACGACGTACAACTTCACCTTCGTAACGAATACCTTTTCCTTTGTAAGGCTCTGGTGAACGAACGGCACGAATGTTTGCTGCTAATTCACCAACGCGTTGTTTGTCCGCACCTTTAACAATAATTTTTGTTTGTGAAGGAACTTCGATTTCAAGTCCTTCTTCAGGTTCGATTTCAACAGGATGGGAGTATCCTACGCTTAACACGAGCTTTTTCCCTTGTTTTGCCGCACGATAACCGACACCGACAAGCTCAAGACCGCGCTCATAACCTTTTGAAACACCTTCAACCATGTTTGCAAGTAAGCTACGAGTCGTTCCGTGAAGCGCACGATGATGTTTCTCATCACTTGGACGCTCAACTGTTAAAACGTTACCTTCTAATTTAATGACCATATCTGGATGGAACGTACGAGTAAGTTCACCTTTCGGACCTTTTACAGTAACTGTGTTACCGTTTAATGTAACTGTAACACCAGCTGGAATTTCCAATGGTTTTTTACCAACACGTGACATGTATTACACCTCCATTCGTTACAAAATAATTACCAAATGTATGCTAACACTTCGCCGCCAGTACGTTTTTGACGTGCTTCTTTGTCAGTTAAAATACCTTGAGATGTTGAAAGAATTGCAATTCCTAATCCGTTCAATACGCGTGGAACTTCGTCCGCTTTTGCATATACGCGCAAACCAGGTTTGCTAATGCGCTTAAGACCTGTAATTACACGTTCATTGTTTGGACCGTACTTTAAGAAAATACGAAGAATACCTTGTTTGTTATCTTCAATGTATTCGACATCACGAATGAAACCTTCACGCTTTAAAATTTCAGCGATCTCTCTTTTCATTTTTGAAGCAGGAACTTCAAGTTTCTCGTGACGCACCATGTTCGCATTACGAATGCGAGTAAGCATATCTGCAATTGGATCTGTCATCACCATTATGTTTTACCTCCTTCCCAACTCATGGGTTTATTACCAGCTTGCTTTTTTCACACCAGGAATTTGACCTTTATACGCTAATTCACGGAAACAAATACGGCAAAGTTTAAATTTGCGATATACAGAGTGTGGACGTCCACAACGCTCACAACGAGTGTACGCTTGCACTTTAAACTTTGGTGTGCGTTTTTGTTTCGCGATCATTGATTTTTTAGCCACGTTTTCGCCTCCCTCTTTTTACGAATGGGAATGATTATTTTTGGAATGGCATACCGAGCAATGCAAGTAATTCACGAGCTTCCTCGTCTGTTTTCGCAGTTGTAACGATTACGATGTCCATACCACGAACTTTGTTTACTTTATCATAATCAATTTCTGGGAAAATTAATTGCTCTTTTACACCTAACGTGTAGTTTCCGCGTCCGTCAAACGATTTTTTAGAAACGCCACGGAAGTCGCGCACGCGCGGTAAAGAAACGGAAACGAGCTTATCGAAAAACTCGTACATACGCTCACCGCGAAGAGTTACTTTCGCACCGATTGGCATTCCTTCACGAAGGCGGAACCCTGCGATTGATTTTTTCGCGCGTGTAACAACTGGTTTTTGACCAGAAATTAATGCGAGTTCTTCTACAGCGTTATCTAACGCTTTCGCATTTTGTACCGCATCACCAACACCCATGTTGATGACGATTTTTTCGATTTTTGGAACTTGCATCACAGATTTATAGTTAAACTTGCTCATAAGAGCAGGAACAACTTCTTTCAAATACTTTTCTTTAAGGCGGTTCATTTGAGTACCTCCCTTCCTCAATCACTTCATTATTTGTCTAAAATTTCACCAGAACGTTTCGCGTAGCGAACTTTTTTACCTTCAACTACTTTATATCCAACACGAGTTGGTAATCCTGTTTTTGGATCAAGAGGCATTACGTTTGATACGTGGATTGGCGCCTCCTGGCTGATGATGCCGCCTTGTGGATTTGCTTGAGAAGGTTTTACGTGTTTTTTCACGATGTTCACACCTTCAACAAGCACTCGGTTTTTCTTTGGAAACGCAGCGAGAATAACGCCTTGTTTGCCTTTATCTTTACCAGAGATCACTTGTACTTTATCACCTTTTTTTACATGCATCTGAATCGCACCTCCTTAAAAGGCTTTTCCTTTTCATTAAATCACTTCTGGAGCTAAAGAAACGATTTTCATAAAGTCTTTTTCACGTAATTCGCGGGCAACTGGTCCGAAAATACGTGTACCGCGTGGGCTCTTGTCATCACGAATGATTACGCAAGCATTTTCATCAAAGCGGATGTAAGAACCATCTGTACGGCGCACGCCACGTTTCGTACGAACGACAACCGCTTTAACAACTTGACCTTTTTTAACAACGCCACCTGGTGTTGCATCTTTAACAGTCGCTACAACGATGTCGCCCACATTCGCATAACGACGACCAGAACCACCTAGCACTTTAATGACAAGCACTTCACGTGCACCAGAGTTATCAGCAACTTTCATACGAGTTTCTTGTTGAATCATTGACGAAACCTCCTTTCGGATTTGTATCCATCATACCGAACATATTCATTAAACGATTACAGCTTTTTCAACCACTTCAACAAGACGGAAACGTTTTGTCGCAGAAAGAGGACGTGTTTCCATAATTTTTACGATGTCGCCCACTTTTGCTACGTTGTTTTCGTCATGCGCTTTATATTTCTTCGAATACTTTACGCGTTTGCCGTAAAGAGGATGCTTTTTATAAGTTTCTACAAGAACCGTGATTGTTTTATCCATTTTGTCAGAAACAACACGGCCAACGAGAACTTTACGATTGTTGCGTTCACTCATTGTGCGAACCTCCTCTCGATATCAATTATTTGTTAGCAGCGATCTCTCTTTCGCGAATAACAGTTTTCATACGCGCAATCGCTTTGCGTACTTCACGAATACGGGCTGTATTCTCTAATTGACCTGTTGCCAATTGGAAGCGAAGGTTGAATAACTCTTCTTTCAACGCTTTAATTTTTTGTTCAATCTCGGCAGTGGTAAGTTCACGAATTTCTTTAGCTTTCATTTGATTCACCACCAATTTCTTCACGTTTTACGAATTTACATTTGATTGGAAGTTTGTGAGAAGCAAGACGTAACGCTTCACGTGCTACTTCTTCAGAAACCCCAGCGATTTCAAACATGACTTTACCAGGTTTAACAACAGCTACCCAACCTTCTGGAGCACCTTTACCGGAACCCATGCGCACTTCAAGTGGTTTTGCTGTGTATGGCTTTGAAGGGAAAATTTTAATCCATACTTTACCGCCACGTCTCATGTAACGAGTCATCGCACGACGAGCAGCCTCGATTTGACGGTTTGTAATCCATGCTGGTTCTAACGCTTGTAAACCGTATTCACCAAAATGTACTTCCGTACCGCCTTTTGCGCGACCTTTCATACGACCGCGATGTTCACGACGATATTTTACGCGTTTTGGCATTAACATGATTAATTTCCTCCTTCCTCAGTTTTCTTTTTCGTAGGAAGGACTTCTCCACGATAAATCCATACTTTCACGCCGATTTTTCCGTATGTTGTGTCCGCTTCTGCCGTTGCGTAGTCAATGTCAGCGCGAAGAGTATGAAGTGGAACTGTTCCTTCACTGTAATGTTCTGAGCGAGCGATATCTGCTCCACCTAAACGACCAGATACCATCGTTTTAATTCCTTTTGCACCTGCGCGCATTGTGCGTTGGATCGCTTGTTTTTGCGCACGACGGAAAGATACGCGATTTTCAATTTGACGCGCGATGTTTTCTGCAACAAGTTTCGCTTCTAAATCTGGCTTTTTAATTTCAACGATGTTGATATGAACGCGTTTGCCAGTTAGTTCGTTCAACGCTTTGCGAAGCGCTTCAACTTCAGATCCACCTTTACCGATAACCATTCCTGGTTTCGCTGTGTGGATAGTGATGTTCACACGGTTTGCCGCACGCTCGATCTCAATACGAGAAACAGCTGCATCGCTTAAACGCTTTGTGAGGTATTCACGAATTTTAAGATCTTCGTGTAAAAGGTCCGCATAATCTTTTTCAGCGTACCATCTTGATTCCCAATCACGGATAATACCAATGCGAAGACCGATTGGATTCACCTTTTGACCCACTGATTATCCCTCCTTCTTTTCTGAAACAACGATCGTGATATGGCTTGTGCGTTTGTTAATTGCGCTCGCACGACCTTGTGCACGAGGACGGAAACGTTTCAATGTTGGTCCTTCGTTCACATAAGCTTCTGTAACAACAAGCTTGTTAACGTCCATGTCATAGTTATGTTCTGCATTTGCTACTGCAGATTTTAATACTTTCTCGATAATTGGAGAAGCAGCTTTTGGAGTATGACGAAGAATGGCAACTGCTTCACCTACTTGCTTTCCTCGAATTAAGTCAATGACTAAGCGAGCTTTACGAGGAGCAATTCGAACCGTTCTAGCAACAGCTTTAGCTTGCATAATGAAAGCCTCCTCTCATATTAACGTCTTGTTTTCTTATCATCAGCAGCATGGCCTTTATATGTGCGCGTTGGCGCAAATTCACCGAGCTTATGACCAACCATGTCCTCTGTGATGTAAACCGGAACGTGTTTACGACCATCGTAAACAGCGATCGTGTGACCGATGAATTGTGGAAAAATAGTTGAACGACGAGACCATGTTTTGATCACTTGTTTTTGTCCAGTTTCGTTCAATTTCTCAATTTTTTTCATTAAATGATCATCACAAAAAGGACCTTTTTTCAAGCTGCGACCCATAAGTGAACCTCCTTTCGTGATTGCTCTACGGTTCTTTTGAACCGTAGCTCAACCCCGTTATTTTTTACGACGACGTACAATAAATTTGTCGGATTTGTTTTTCTTTTTGCGTGTTTTGAATCCAAGTGTTGGTTTACCCCATGGAGTCATTGGAGACTTACGTCCGATCGGTGCTTTACCTTCACCACCACCATGTGGGTGATCAACAGGGTTCATAACAGAACCGCGAACTGTCGGACGAATACCTAACCAACGAGCGCGTCCAGCTTTACCGATGTTCACAAGCTCATGTTGTTCGTTACCAACTTGACCGACTGTCGCGCGGCAAGTTGCTAAAATCATGCGAACTTCACCTGAAGATAAACGAACAAGTACATATTTACCTTCTTTACCTAACACTTGCGCAGATGTACCTGCAGCACGCACTAATTGTCCACCTTTACCAGGTTTCAACTCAATGTTGTGGATTACTGTACCAACTGGAATGTTTGCTAAAGGTAATGCGTTACCTACTTTAATATCCGCATCTGGACCTGACATGATTTCCATGCCAACTTCTAAGTTTTTCGGAGCGATAATGTAACGCTTTTCACCATCTGCGTAATGAATTAACGCGATGTTCGCAGAACGGTTTGGATCGTATTCGATTGTAGCAACGCGTCCTGGAATGCCATCTTTATCGCGTTTGAAATCAATAATACGATATTGACGTTTATGACCGCCACCTTGGTGACGAACAGTCAGTTTACCTTGGTTGTTACGACCGCCTTTTTTCTTTAAAGGCGCAAGCAACGATTTTTCCGGCTTATCTGTTGTAAGCTCAGAGAAGTCTAAAACCGTCATACCACGACGACCGTTAGACGTTGGCTTATATTTTTTAATCGCCATGTCCGTTTCCCTCCTTCACTTTTAAACTTATACTTCAAATAGTTCGATCTCTTTGCTGTCTGGCGTTAATGTCACAATCGCTTTGCGGCGACGATTTGTTAATCCGCTATAACGACCAACGCGTTTGAACTTTCCTTTATAGTTCATAATGTTGACCTTCGCTACTTTTACGCCGAAGATCGCCTCGATTGCGTCTTTTACTTCTGTTTTGTTCGCTTTCACATCAACTTCGAACGTATATTTTTTCTCAGTCATCAACTCTGTTGAACGTTCAGTAATGACGGGGCGCTTAATAATATCGCGAGGATCTTTCATTATGCAAGCACCTCCTCTACTTTTTCCACAGCAGCTTTCGTAATGATAAGCTTGTCGTGGTTGAGTACATCAAGAACGTTAATGCCACTCGCTGTTACAACTGTCACTCCTGGGATGTTACGAGCTGAAAGGATCACGTTCTCGTTTGCATCAGCCGTTACAATTAACGCTTTGCGATCAACGGAAAGATTGTTTAAAATTTTAACCATTTCTTTTGTTTTTGGTGCTTCAAGCGCTAGGTTATCTAACACAACAATGTTGTTTTCAAGCACCTTTGAAGATAAAGCTGATTTAATGGCTAAGCGACGAACTTTTTTAGGAAGTTTGTAGCTGTAGCTGCGTGGAACTGGACCAAATACAATACCACCGCCACGCCATTGTGGAGAACGGATCGATCCTTGACGAGCGCGTCCAGTACCTTTTTGGCGCCATGGTTTACGGCCACCGCCGCTCACTTCTGCACGATTTTTTGTTTTATGAGTTCCTTGACGCAAGGAAGCACGTTGCATAATTACCGCTTCAAATAACACATGTTTGTTCGGTTCAACACCAAATACGGCATCGTTTAATTCAATTTCACCGATGTTTTCTCCGTTTTGGTTATACAATGCTACTTTTGGCATTGGGTAATTCCTCCTTTCTTAAAGAAATTATTTCGCTTTAACCGCGCTTTTAATAATGACAAGCCCTTTGTTCGGACCTGGTACGTTTCCTTTAATTAAGATTAAGTTGCGTTCTGGATCCACTTTTACAATTTTTAAGTTTTGTACTGTTACACGCTCGCCACCCATGCGGCCTGGAAGCTCTTTAGATTTAAATACACGGTTTGGAGCGATCGGACCCATTGAACCAGGACGACGATGATAGCGAGAACCGTGAGCCATCGGTCCACGAGATTGTCCATGACGTTTAATTACACCTTGGAAACCTTTACCTTTTGACGTACCTGTTACATCAACGATTTCACCTTCGTTGAAAATATCAACTTTTACCTCTTGACCTACTTCATATTCCGCAAGATTTACACCACGAATTTCACGAATGAAGCGCTTAGGTGTGGTGTTCGCCTTTGCAGCATGACCTTTTTGCGGCTTGTTCGCTAACTTTTCACGCAAGTCTTCAAAACCTAATTGAATCGCTTCGTAACCGTCGTTTTCGATCGTTTTCTTTTGAAGAACTACGTTTGGAGTGGCTTGAACAACTGTTACAGGAATAAGATCTCCGTTTTCAGCGAACACTTGAGTCATGCCGATTTTTCTTCCTAAGATTCCTTTCATCTTTCACACCTCCTATATCACAATTACAACTTGATTTCAATATCGACACCAGACGGTAAGTCTAAACGCATTAAAGAATCTACTGTTTGTGGCGTCGGGTTGACGATGTCAATTAAGCGTTTATGTGTGCGCATTTCGAATTGTTCACGAGAATCTTTGTATTTATGAACCGCACGTAAGATCGTGTACACCGTTTTCTCAGTTGGTAACGGGATCGGTCCAGATACACTTGCGCCTGAACGCTTTGCAGTTTCCACAATTTTCTCAGCAGATTGATCAAGAATTCGATGATCATACGCTTTTAAGCGAATACGAATTTTTTCTTTTGCCATTATTTTCCCTCCTTCTTCGCCTATTTTTAAAATAGACATTCTCCATGGAAATTTCCTTCACACTCGCCATGGCAAAGCGGCCGGGTGTGTCAGCAACCTTCCACTTCATCGCAGTCAAAGACCAACGTTTATTATTATATATAATTTTTATATCCAATGCAAGTTTTTTATTTGTTTTCTTTACAAACTGTCTTTCCCATTATACATATTTCGTCGTGTATTTTCAATGGCACAAAAATAAGTGGCCTAGCTTATTGCTAGACCACTTATATCGATTACTCGATGATTTCAGATACAGAACCTGCACCTACTGTACGTCCACCTTCGCGGATCGAGAATTTTGTACCTTCTTCGATCGCGATTGGCGCGATTAATTCTACTGTCATTTCGATGTTGTCGCCAGGCATAACCATCTCAACGCCTTCTGGAAGTTGGATGATACCTGTTACGTCCGTTGTACGGAAGTAGAATTGTGGACGGTAGTTAGAGAAGAATGGAGTATGGCGTCCACCTTCTTCTTTTGTTAATACGTAAACTTGCGCTTTAAATTTTGTGTGTGGAGTGATTGTTCCTGGCTTCGCTAATACTTGACCGCGTTGTACTTCGTCACGAGAAACACCGCGAAGAAGCGCACCGATGTTGTCACCAGCTTCAGCTTGGTCAAGAAGCTTACGGAACATTTCAACACCTGTAACAGTTGTTGCTTTTGGCTCTTCAGAAAGACCGATGATTTCTACTTGGTCACCAACTTTTAAGATACCGCGCTCAACGCGACCTGTAGCAACTGTACCACGACCAGTGATTGAGAATACGTCCTCAACTGGCATCATGAATGGTTTGTCGATTTCGCGTTGTGGAGTTGGGATGTACTCATCAACAGCGTTCATAAGCTCGATGATTTTTTCTTCCCAAGCAGGATCTCCTTCAAGAGCTTTTAACGCAGAACCTTTGATTACAGGAACTTCGTCTCCAGGGAAGTCGTATTCAGATAATAGATCGCGAACTTCCATTTCAACAAGCTCTAAAAGCTCTTCGTCGTCTACCATGTCGCATTTGTTTAAGAATACAACGATGTAAGGTACGCCTACTTGGCGAGAAAGAAGAATGTGCTCACGAGTTTGTGGCATTGGACCGTCAGCAGCAGATACAACTAGGATCGCGCCGTCCATTTGCGCAGCACCTGTGATCATGTTTTTCACGTAGTCAGCGTGACCTGGGCAGTCAACGTGTGCATAGTGACGGTTGTCAGTTTCATACTCAACGTGTGCAGTTGAGATTGTAATTCCGCGCTCGCGCTCTTCTGGAGCAGCGTCGATTTGATCATACGCGCGCGCTTCTGCTTTACCTTGTTTCGCAAGAACTGTTGTGATTGCAGCTGTTAAAGTTGTTTTACCATGGTCAACGTGGCCGATTGTACCAATGTTGACGTGTGGCTTCGTACGTTCGAATTTTGCTTTAGCCATTATAATATCCTCCTTAATGTTTTTTATTAAGTATAGAATGCTTGGAAGCGAAAGTGCACAGGCACGTCCACTTCCAAGTCTTACATAAGTATTTATACTTGAACAATGCTAGAAAATCAATTATTCACCTTTATTTTTTTTGATGATTTCCTCAGCAATGCTCTTCGGAACTTCTTCATAATGGTCAAATACCATCGTGAACGTTCCGCGACCTTGTGTATTTGAACGCAATGAAGTTGCGTATCCAAACATTTCAGAAAGTGGAACCATCGCGCGCACAACTTGTGCATTACCGCGAGCTTCCATACCTTCGACGCGACCACGACGAGAAGTAATGTCACCCATAATGTCACCTAAATATTCTTCAGGAACGATGACTTCTACTTTCATGATTGGCTCAAGTAATACAGGATCACATTTTGACGCTGCGTTTTTCAATGCCATAGAAGCAGCGATCTTGAACGCCATTTCACTTGAGTCAACATCGTGGTAAGAACCGTCGAACAATTTCGCTTTAATGTCGACAACTGGATATCCTGCAAGAACACCATTTTGCATTGCATCTTCAAGACCTGCTTGGATGGCAGGAATGTATTCTCTCGGAACAACTCCACCAACGATCGCGTTTTCGAATTCGAAGCCTTTTCCTTCTTCGTTTGGCGAGAACTCGATCCAAACGTGACCGTACTGACCGCGACCACCAGACTGACGCACAAATTTCCCTTCAACTTGTGCCGACTTACGGAATGTTTCGCGGTACGCAACTTGTGGAGCACCAACGTTTGCTTCTACCTTGAACTCACGGCGCATACGGTCAACGATGATATCAAGGTGAAGCTCACCCATACCCGCGATGATTGTTTGACCTGTTTCTTGATCTGTCCAAGCGCGGAATGTAGGGTCTTCTTCTTGAAGCTTTTGTAACGCTGTGCTCATCTTATCTTGGTCAGCCTTTGACTTCGGTTCGATCGCAATTTGAATAACTGGCTCTGGGAATTGCATAGACTCCAAAATTACTGGGTCTTTTTCATCACACAGCGTATCACCAGTTGTTGTATCTTTTAAACCTACAGCTGCCGCAATGTCACCTGCGTACACTTGCGCAATTTCTTCGCGGTGATTTGCGTGCATTTGTAGAATACGACCGATACGTTCACGCTTACGTTTTGTTGAGTTCAACACGTATGAACCGGAGTTTAATGTTCCAGAGTATACGCGGAAGAACGTCAACTTACCAACGTAAGGGTCTGTCATAATTTTGAACGCTAACGCTGCAAATGGAGCGTCATCACGCGCTTCACGAACTGTTTCCTCTTCTGTATCAGGAACAGTTCCTTTGATCGCAGGAATATCAACTGGAGACGGTAAGTAGTCAACTACGCCGTCAAGCATCAATTGAACACCTTTGTTTTTGAATGCAGAACCGCAAAATACAGGGAAGAACTGAACTGAAACTGTCGCTTTACGAATTGCAGCTTTCAATTCTTCTTTTGTAATCTCTTCCCCTTCTAAATATTTCATCATTAATTCTTCGTCAAGCTCTGCAACCGCTTCGATTAATTTACCGCGATATTCTTCTGCCATATCACGATAGTCTTCAGGAATCTCGATGCGCTCGATATTTTTACCTAATTCATCGTGATAATGGTATGCGCACATTTCAACGAGGTCGATAATACCTGTGAACTGATCTTCTGCACCGATCGGCAGTTGAACAGGGTGCGCATTCGCTTGCAAGCGCTCATGAAGCGTTTTTACAGAGTATAAGAAGTCTGCGCCAATCTTGTCCATTTTGTTAACGAAAACGATACGTGGAACACCGTATGTAGTCGCTTGGCGCCATACTGTCTCTGTTTGTGGCTCTACGCCTGATTGTGCGTCTAGTACAGCTACTGCACCGTCCAATACACGCAATGAACGCTCAACTTCTACTGTGAAGTCGACGTGTCCAGGTGTATCGATGATGTTAATACGATGGCCTTTCCATTGAGCTGTTGTTGCCGCGGACGTAATTGTAATTCCGCGTTCTTGTTCTTGCTCCATCCAGTCCATCGTCGCTGCGCCCTCATGAACTTCCCCGATTTTATGAACGCGTCCTGTGTAGAAAAGGATACGCTCTGTCGTTGTTGTTTTACCGGCGTCGATGTGAGCCATGATTCCAATATTGCGAGTGTTTTCTAAGGAGAACTGTCTTGCCATATGGATTTTTTCTCCTTCCTTAAATGAAGTATCGTAATTTAATTTGCGTATAGAAATATAGGCGAATGAGCGATGGGCATGCTTTTTTAGTTTCAACCGCATCGCTCTCACCTATTCTTAATTTAACAGAAAAATTACCAACGATAGTGAGCAAACGCTTTGTTTGCTTCTGCCATTTTGTGCGTATCTTCGCGTTTCTTCACAGCTGCACCTGTGTTGTTCGCAGCATCCATAATTTCGTTTGCTAAACGCTCTTCCATTGTTTTTTCCCCACGAAGACGAGCGTAGTTAACAAGCCAGCGAAGACCTAATGTTGTGCGGCGTTCTGGACGCACCTCAACAGGAACTTGATAGTTTGCACCACCTACACGGCGTGCGCGAACTTCAAGAACTGGCATAACGTTTTTCAACGCTTGCTCAAACACTTCCATCGGATCTTTACCTGTGCGCTCACGAATGATATCGAACGCTGTGTAAAGAATTTTTTGCGCTTTACCTCTTTTACCGTCAATCATAATTTTATTGATTAAACGTGTAACTAACTTTGAATTGTAAATTGGATCTGGTAACACATCTCGTTTAGGAACCGGACCTTTACGTGGCATAGTTTTTCCTCCTTTCAGTAAAAATCAGCGAGAAATGATTCATGTTATTTCTTAGCTGCTTTTGGCTTTTTCGCACCGTATTTTGAACGACCTTGCATACGGTTCGCTACACCTGCTGTATCTAACGCACCACGAACGATGTGGTAACGTACCCCTGGCAAGTCTTTTACACGTCCACCGCGAATTAATACAACGCTGTGTTCTTGTAAGTTATGACCGATACCTGGGATGTAAGCAGTTACCTCGATACCGTTAGATAAACGTACACGGGCATATTTACGAAGCGCGGAGTTTGGCTTCTTCGGTGTCATTGTACCTACACGTGTACATACTCCACGTTTTTGCGGAGAGTAAACAGTTGTTTGAACTTTTTTGAAGCTGTTATACCCTTTATTTAACGCAGGCGATTTAGATTTCACTACCTTTTTTGTACGACCTTTGCGTACAAGCTGGTTGATTGTAGGCATGGTAAATTTCCTCCCTTCACAATTAAATTCAAGCCCACACATCCAGGTGGCTCATTTTTATGCAAAAACAAAGTTTTTGTAGTAAACCCACAAAAACAGTTTTTAACGAATAATCGCAACAGCCGCTGCCCCTACATCGATTTTGCATGCCTTTCCAAGCTTTTTCATCGAGTCGACTTTACATACAGGCACATGAGCTTCATTTGCCGCTTCCACGACTTTTCGGACAATCGTTTCATCCGCATCTTCAGCGATCACAACTTCACGTACCTTTCCATCTTTCAGAGCTCGCACTGTTTGTTTTGTTCCTACAATAATTTGCTTAGCCTGTGCGACTTTTTCATAAGACATGTAACATATCCTCCAAAGTGACAGGTTTTCGGAACACCTTTATTATGCTACCACTTTCTAAGAGCTCTGTCAACTATATTTTTTCAACCTATTGCTAGCGAATAATGCTAGCAATAGGTCGACCGTTATTTTGTTGTTACAACATCTTCATCTTTTGTTGTTTTAATAACCGGTTTTACTTTGCGATAGCGTGCCATTCCCGTTCCTGCTGGAACAAGTTTACCAATAATGACATTCTCTTTTAATCCAAGCAACTCGTCGCGCTTTCCTTTGATCGCTGCATCTGTTAAGACGCGTGTCGTTTCTTGGAATGATGCCGCAGACAAGAACGAGTCTGTTTCAAGCGACGCTTTTGTAATTCCGAGTAATACTGGGCGAGCTGTTGCTGGACGTTTCCCTTCCATCAACACTTTCGCATTTGCATCCGTAAATTGATGGATGTCAAGTAGCGTACCTGGCAACAAGTCCGTATCCCCTGCGTCAATGACGCGAACTTTACGAAGCATCTGGCGAACCATGACTTCAATATGTTTATCGCTAATTTCTACCCCTTGCATGCGGTATACTTTTTGCACTTCACGCAATAAGTACTCTTGAACAGCATTCATATCTTTGACTCTCAATAGTTCTTTCGGGTCAATTGAACCTTCTGTTAGTTCTTGACCGCGTTCAACCTTCTGTCCTTCTTGTACTTTGAGGCGTGCGCTATAAGGGGCTGTATACGTACGCGTCTCGACTTCACCTTGAATGACGAGCTCACGTTGACGATCGCGCGTCTCATTAATAGCCACAACAACGCCATCAATTTCTGAAATGACCGCTTGCCCTTTCGGATTACGTGCCTCAAACAATTCTTGTACGCGCGGTAAACCTTGTGTAATATCGTCTCCTGCTACCCCACCTGTATGGAACGTACGCATTGTCAGCTGTGTACCCGGCTCACCGATCGATTGTGCCGCGATAATACCAACCGCTTCACCAACTTCCACTTCCGCACCAGTTGCCAAGTTTCGTCCGTAACATTTTTTACATACACCATGACGTGTGTTACATGTAAATGCCGAACGAATCCACACTTCTTCAATGCCAGCTTTTACAATAGCATTTGCGATATCTTCTGTAATCATTTCGTTTTCATGCACAAGCACTTCGCCTGTTTCCGGATGTTTCACCGTCTTGCGTGCGTAACGTCCAACGAGACGCTCTTCAAGCTTTACAATCACTTCTGTGCCGTCTTTTAACGCACGAATTAACGTACCACGGTCTGTACCGCAATCGTCTTCACGAATGATGACGTCTTGTGCAACGTCAACGAGACGACGTGTTAAATAACCGGAGTCAGCTGTTTTTAACGCTGTATCAGCAAGACCTTTACGCGCTCCGTGAGTCGAAATAAAGTACTCAAGTACCGTTAATCCTTCACGGAACGAAGATTTAATCGGAAGTTCGATAATGCGTCCTGCTGGGTTCGCCATTAATCCGCGCATACCTGCAAGCTGCGTAAAGTTCGATGCGTTACCGCGGGCTCCCGAGTCACTCATCATGAAAATTGGATTTCGCTTATCAAGCGACTCCATTAAGCGCCCTTGAATTTTATCTTTTGCCGCACTCCAAATCGAAATGACACGTTCATAACGCTCTTCATCCGTAATTAAACCGCGTCTAAATTGTTTTAATACCGTATCAACTTTCGCTTGCGCTTCTTCTAAAATTTCCTGTTTTTCTGGCAAGACAACAATGTCAGCTACACCGATTGTGATACCTGCTTTTGTTGAGTATTTAAAGCCAAGATCTTTCATACGGTCAAGCATTTTAGACGTTTCTGTAATTTTGAAACGTTTAAATACTTCCGCAATGATGTTACCAAGAATTTTCTTCTTAAACGGAGGAACGAGTTCGCGTTTGCGAATTTCTTCTTTTACGTTCACACCTTTATCAAGGAAATATTTATCTGGTGTTCGTTCCTCAATGTTTTCTTGCGTCGGTTCATTAATATACGGGAATGACTTCGGCAAAATTTCATTGAAGATTAACTTCCCGACAGTCGTTACAAGCAACTTATTATTTTGCTCTTCTGTAAACGTTTCGTTCTTCAGCGAACCTGCATGAACCGCGATGCGTGTATGCAAATGAACATAACCGTTATGATATGCTAGCAACGCTTCGTCTGTATCTTTGAACACCATTCCTTCGCCGACTGCCCCTTCACGCTCCATCGTTAAGTAGTAGTTTCCTAAAACCATGTCTTGTGAAGGAGTAACAACTGGCTTTCCGTCTTTCGGGTTTAAAATATTTTGCGCCGCAAGCATAAGTAGACGTGCCTCAGCTTGTGCCTCCGCCGAAAGCGGTACGTGTACGGCCATCTGGTCGCCGTCAAAGTCTGCGTTATAGGCAGTACATACAAGTGGATGCAAGCGGATTGCACGACCTTCTACAAGCGTCGGCTCAAACGCTTGAATTCCAAGACGGTGAAGCGTTGGTGCACGGTTTAATAGCACAGGGTGTTCTTTAATGACAGACTCTAGAACATCCCAAACTTCTGGATGAACGCGCTCAATTTTCCGCTTCGCACTTTTAATGTTGTGCGCTAAGCCGCGTTCCACTAATTCTTTCATAACAAACGGCTTAAACAATTCAAGCGCCATTTCTTTTGGCAAGCCGCATTGATACATTTTTAAGTTCGGGCCGACAACGATTACCGAACGCCCAGAATAGTCAACGCGCTTACCGAGCAAGTTTTGACGGAAACGACCTTGCTTTCCTTTTAACATATGAGAAAGCGATTTAAGCGGACGGTTTCCTGGTCCTGTGACCGGGCGGCCACGACGACCGTTATCAATTAGCGCATCAACCGCTTCTTGAAGCATTCGCTTTTCGTTTTGAACAATAATGTTCGGCGCTCCAAGGTCTAATAGACGTTTTAAACGGTTGTTTCGGTTAATGACTCGACGATATAAGTCGTTTAAGTCAGATGTCGCAAAACGTCCGCCATCTAACTGTACCATCGGGCGTAGCTCCGGCGGGATGACCGGAAGCACATCTAATACCATCCACGACGGGTCGTTGCCAGAGTTACGAAAAGCTTCTAGCACTTCAAGACGTTTAATCGTGCGAGCACGACGCTGCCCTTGCGCTGTCTTTAATTCTTCCTTTAACGTTTCTACTTCTTTTTCAAGATCAATGTCTTGCAGAAGCTTTTTAATCGCCTCTGCACCCATTGAAGCTTGGAATGAATTTCCGTACTTCTCGCGATATGCACGATACTCTTTTTCAGAAAGCAATTGTTTCTTTTCTAATGGCGTATCGCCTGGATCCGTCACGACGTAAGATGCAAAGTAAATGACTTCTTCTAGCGCACGAGGGGACATGTCTAAGACAAGTCCCATGCGGCTAGGAATTCCTTTAAAGTACCAAATATGTGAAACAGGGGCTGCTAGTTCAATATGACCCATGCGCTCACGACGAACTTTTGCACGTGTGACTTCAACACCGCATCGGTCACAAACGACACCTTTATAACGAACGCGCTTATACTTTCCACAATGACATTCCCAGTCTTTTGTCGGACCAAAAATGCGTTCGCAAAACAGACCATCTTTTTCTGGTTTTAATGTTCGATAGTTAATCGTTTCTGGTTTTTTAACTTCACCATACGACCAAGAACGAATTTTCTCGGGTGAAGCGAGTCCGATCTTCATATATTCAAACTTATTTACATCTAACAAGGGGCCTACCTCCCTTTTAATATCCAGGTTTTACCCTTATGTCCAAACGCTATTCTTTTACAACAACGCCTTCATCTTCTTTGGCTGACTCATCTGTAGGTGGGATGATGTCAACTGGTTGAACGTCATCATCTTCCCCGAAGTTTTCCATGCTAATTTCTTTTTCATGGCTTGATAACACTGTTACGTCCATACCTAAGCTTTGCAGCTCTTTAATTAATACTTTGAAAGATTCAGGAACGCCTGGTTCTGGAACGTTTTCGCCTTTCACGATCGCTTCGTACGTTTTGACACGACCAACCACGTCGTCTGATTTGACAGTTAAAATTTCTTGCAACGTGTAAGCAGCACCGTATGCTTCAAGCGCCCATACTTCCATCTCACCGAAACGCTGACCACCAAATTGCGCTTTTCCGCCGAGCGGTTGTTGCGTAACAAGTGAATATGGACCTGTCGAGCGAGCATGTAACTTATCGTCAACCATGTGCGCGAGCTTAATCATATACATGATGCCGACAGAAACACGATTATCAAACGGTTCTCCTGTGCGTCCATCATATAAAACTGTTTTCGCATCGCGCGCCATTCCTGCCTCTTCTAACGTTGCCCATACATCTTCTTCACGAGCACCGTCAAATACAGGTGAAGCGACATGAAGACCTAGCTTTCTCGCCGCCATTCCGAGATGCAACTCGAGCACTTGCCCAATATTCATACGCGAAGGTACGCCTAGCGGGTTTAACATGATATCAACTGGTGTACCATCTGGTAAAAACGGCATGTCTTCTTCAGGTAAAATGCGCGAAATAACACCTTTATTTCCGTGGCGACCCGCCATTTTGTCACCTTCAGAAATTTTCCGTTTTTGTACAATATACACACGAACAAGCTGGTTCACACCTGGCGGCAACTCATCGCCGTCTTCGCGAGTAAACACTTTGACATCAAGAACAATTCCGCCTCCACCGTGCGGTACGCGTAAAGACGTATCTCGAACTTCACGCGCCTTCTCACCGAAAATCGCATGAAGTAATCGTTCTTCAGCTGTTAGTTCCGTAACCCCTTTTGGTGTTACTTTTCCAACGAGCAAGTCGCCATCTTTTACTTCCGCACCGATGCGTACAATCCCGCGCTCATCTAGATTGCGGAGCGCATCTTCACCGACGTTTGGAATATCGCGCGTAATTTCCTCTGGACCGAGCTTCGTATCGCGCGCTTCAGATTCGTATTCCTCGATATGAATGGACGTATATACATCATCTTTAACAAGACGCTCGCTCATAATAATCGCGTCTTCGTAGTTGTACCCGTCCCATGTCATAAACGCAACAAGCACGTTGCGTCCAAGCGCTAATTCACCTTTTTCCATCGATGGACCGTCCGCTAAAATTTCACCCTTCTCAACGATATCTCCTGCTTTAACGATCGGGCGTTGATTGTAGCACGTTCCTTGGTTTGAACGAACAAACTTCAACAGACGATATTTATCTAGGTCACCTTTGACTTCTTTTCCATCGACTTCGATTAAACGGCGTACCCAAATTTCTTTCGCCTCGACTCGCTCAACAATTCCGCGATGCTTACAAATAACTGCCGCTCCGGAATCTTTCGCTGCGACATATTCCATTCCTGTACCGACGATTGGTGCCTCTGGCTGCATAAGCGGAACAGCTTGACGTTGCATGTTCGCACCCATAAGCGCACGGTTCGAGTCATCGTTTTCTAAGAACGGAATGCACGCTGTCGCCACCGACACAACTTGTTTTGGAGAAACGTCTACATAGTCGACACGATCTCGCTTAACAACGATGTTTTCACCACGGAAGCGAGCAACAACGTTTTCTTCTAAAAATGTTCCATCTTCCGCAATCGGAACGTTCGCTTGGGCAACGACATAATTATCTTCCTCGTCTGCCGTTAAATAGTCAATTTGATTTGTTACTTTTCCTGTTTCAGGATCGACTCGACGATAAGGAGTTTCAATAAAACCAAACTTATTGACTTTTGCATATGTGGAAAGCGAGTTAATTAATCCGATGTTCGGACCTTCTGGCGTTTCAATTGGACACATGCGCCCGTAGTGCGAATAGTGAACGTCACGCACTTCAAAACCAGCGCGTTCACGCGTTAAACCACCTGGACCAAGGGCAGAAAGACGACGTTTATGTGTCAATTCTGCAAGTGGGTTTGTTTGATCCATGAATTGCGATAACTGCGAACTTCCAAAAAATTCCTTAATAGCCGCAATTACCGGACGAATATTAATGAGTTGCTGTGGTGTAATTGTGTTTGTATCTTGAATGGACATCCGTTCACGAACGACGCGCTCCATGCGCGAAAGTCCGATTCGGAATTGATTTTGCAGCAACTCGCCAACAGAACGAAGTCGACGATTTCCTAAATGGTCGATATCGTCTGTATCACCGACTCCATGCAATAAGTTAAAGAAGTAGCTAATAGATGCAATAATATCTGCAGGTGTAATATGTTTTACCGTTTCTGGAATATATCCGTTACTAATGACCGTGATGACTTTTTCGCCATCTGGATCGTTTGGAGCATAAATTTTGATTGCTTGCAAAGCGAATTCATCTTCGACAACGCCCCCAAGAGGTTGGTATTTACGCATACCAATCCCTTTTTCAAGCTCAGGTAAAATGCGGTCGAGCGTTCTTCGATCAAGAACCGTTCCTTTCTCAGCAATCACTTCACCGGTTTCCGGATGAACGAGCGTTTCCGCTAAACGTTGACCAAATAAACGGTTTTTAATATGAAGCTTTTTGTTAATTTTATAACGACCAACACTTGCTAAATCATACCGCTTTGGATCAAAGAAACGCGAGATGAGCAAGCTTTTTGCGTTTTCAACGGTAGGCGGCTCCCCTGGACGTAACCGTTCATAAATTTCAAGCAACGCTTTTTCTGTACTTTCTGTATTGTCTTTTTCTAACGTATTACGAATATACTCATTATCACCAAGTAAATCGACAATCTCTTGATCCGAGCCAAAGCCTAACGCTCGTAATAATACGGTTACAGGCAACTTACGCGTACGATCAATGCGAACGTAAACAACGTCTTTTGCATCTGTTTCGTATTCAAGCCATGCACCGCGGTTCGGAATAACAGTAGCTGTAAAGCCACGTTTTCCGTTTTTATCTACTTTTCCGCTGTAATATACGCTCGGTGAACGAACAAGCTGAGAAACGATAACACGTTCAGCACCATTAATGATGAACGTGCCCGTTTCCGTCATTAATGGGAAGTCTCCCATAAATACATCTTGTTCTTTTACTTCACCTGTTTCTTTATTGATTAAGCGTACTTTCACCCGAAGCGGTGCTGCGTATGTAACATCGCGTTCTTTTGACTCTTCTACAGAGTACTTCGGCTCTCCTAAGCTGTAATCAATAAATTCTAGTGACAAATTTCCTGTAAAATCTTCGATCGGTGAAATGTCTTGAAACATTTCACGCAATCCTTCGTCGAGAAACCACTGGTAAGAAGAAGTTTGAATTTCGATTAAGTTCGGTAACTCCAACACTTCACTAATGCGCGCATAACTTCTTCGTTGGCGGTGTCGTCCGTATTGAACTAGTTGACCTGTCAACTGATTCACCCCTCAAATCAAACATTAGTAACTTGTCATCAGACAAAAAAGAAATGGTTTCTTATAAGAAAACCACATGTTTGACCTATTATATATTTTATAAGTTTTTCCTTTAAAACTAAAATTATACATACATACACAGCATACGTAAACTAAAAAAAATACACATTTAGCATTTTATAATGGTACCATACACAAAATTAAGCGTCAAGCTTTTTGTGCTCGAATAATAAAGTAACCTTTTTTCTTTTCCACTACATCAACTTCATCAAAAATCGTTTTTAACTTTTCTAATGCAGATGGAGCCCCTTGCTTCTTTTGAATGACAACCCATAACTGCCCACCAGAAAGCAAGTGGTTTGCACTTTGTTCAAAAATCGAATGAACGACTGCTTTTCCAGCACGAATCGGTGGATTTGTCACAATTGCAGCAAACGCTCCTTCTACTCGCTGAAATAAATCACTTATGTAAATTCGTGCATTTTCAATATCGTTTTGCTGCTTGTTTTTCTTCGCTAGTTCGATTGCTCGCTCATTTACATCAATCATATGCACTATTCGATGCGGAAAATCTTTTGCTAACGCTAAACCGATCGGTCCATATCCACAACCTACATCGAGAATATTTCCTGGCACATCTGGTTCAATAAATGTTTCAATTAGCAATCGTGAACCGAAGTCCACTTCTTTTTTTGAAAATACACCTTGATCGACCGTAAACGAAAACTGATGACCTCGCAACATATACGTCCATTGAAACGGTTTGCTCTCTACATTTGGTCGCTCCGCATAGTAATGATCAACCATCACACTCACCTCTCTTTCCTTCATTGTAAACGAACACACATAAAAACACAAAGAAGCTCGCTACTACGAGCGAGCCTCTTTACATCATTACTTAATTTCAACTTTCGCGCCAGCTTCTTCAAGTTTCGCTTTAATTTCTTCAGCTTCTTCTTTAGAAACGCCTTCTTTAACTGGCTTTGGAGTGTTGTCTACTAAGTCTTTTGCTTCTTTTAAGCCAAGACCAGTAAGCTCACGCACAACTTTGATAACTTTGATTTTTTGTGCGCCGCCATCTGCAAGGATAACGTCGAATTCAGTTTTTTCTTCAGCAGCAGCACCAGCAGCAGCACCGCCAGCAACTACTACAGGAGCAGCAGCAGTTACACCAAACTCTTCTTCAATTGCTTTTACTAAGTCGTTTAATTCTAAAACAGTCATATTTTTAACCGCTTCAATGATTTGTTCTTTAGTCATGATCGATCTTCCTCCTTAATGTTTTAATTTTAGGCGATTTGTAAATTAAGCACCTTGTTCTTCTTTTTTCTCAGCAACTGCTTTTGTAACAAGAGCAAAGTTGCGGATTGGTGCTTGAAGAACGCTAAGCAACATAGAGAGCAAGCCTTCGCGAGACGGAAGCTCTGCAAGTGCCTTAACTTCTTCAAATGTTGCTACGCTACCTTCGATGATGCCTGCTTTAATTTTTAACGCATCGTTCTTTTTCGCGAATTCGTTTAAAATTTTCGCAGGAGCAACGACATCATCATTGCTGAATGCGATCGCATTCGGACCTGTTAACGTTTCATCTAAACCTTCTAAACCTAACTCAGCAACAGCACGGCGAGTTAATGTGTTTTTGTACACTTTGAACTCAATCCCTGCTTCGCGAAGTTGCTTACGAAGTTCTGTAACTTGCGCGACATTTAAGCCACGGTAGTCAACGATGATCGTTGATTTGCTTGCACGAAGCTTTTCAGCAATCTCCGCTACTAACTGCTGCTTTTGTTCAAGTACGCTGCTCATGTCAACACCTCCTGTAGAAGTTGAGTTTCAACACCACTTATACCGTCCAACAAAAAACCTCCATGTCAACGTAGACATGGAGGCCCCTGAAAGTGCACGTATGCACTTATTTATCAGTTTCAACACCTCGGTAGGAAATTAAGCCCGCTTGAGGCACCTACTGTCTACGGTACAAATGATATTCGCTTTTCAAACAATGAATATTGTACTAAAGCGCTTCTAAAAAGTCAAGATCTATATTAGCGCGCAACAGCAACAGTAGAAGGATCCACTTTCACACCAGGACCCATTGTCGAAGCAACTGTTACGTTTTTCACGTACGTGCCCTTCGCCGCTGCTGGCTTCACTTTCAAGATTGTTTCGTAAATTGTTGTAAAGTTTTCTACTAATTTTTCTGTATCAAATGATACTTTACCGATTGGTACATGGATGTTTCCAGCTTTGTCAACGCGATATTCCACTTTACCAGCTTTAATTTCGTTGACTGCTTTCGCCACATCAAATGTAACTGTTCCTGTTTTAGGGTTTGGCATTAATCCTTTTGGTCCTAAAATACGACCGATTTTACCGACTTCACCCATCATATCAGGAGTCGCGACGATGACATCAAACTCAAACCAACCTTGTTGAATTTTGTTGATGTAATCTGTATCGCCAACATAGTCCGCGCCAGCCGCTTCAGCTTCTTTCGCTTTTTCACCTTTCGCAAGCACTAGCACGCGGCGAACTTTACCTGTGCCGTGCGGCAATACAACTGCACCACGGATTTGTTGATCTGCTTTCTTCGGATCAACTCCTAAACGGAAAGCAACTTCTACTGTTGCGTCAAATTTCGCAACATTCGTCTTCTTCACTAATTCGATTGCTTCTTGCACATTATATGCTTTTGAGCGATCAATTAATTTCGCTGCCTCTAAGTAGCGTTTTCCTCTTTTTGGCATGTTTCATTTCCTCCTTTTGTGGTTTTAACGGAAAGACCTCCCACGAATAAAGGTTGCGAAAACTATATAGTTCGCTTCCGCAACCTTCTCCAGCCAGATTAGTCTTCGATGACGATACCCATGCTGCGCGCTGTTCCTTCGATCATGCGCATAGCCGCTTCAATGCTCGCCGCGTTTAAGTCTGGCATTTTTGTTTCAGCAATCTCGCGCACTTTATCGCGCTTTACTGTTGCCACTTTATTACGGTTTGGCTCACCAGAACCAGACTCGATACCAGCCGCTTTCTTCAGTAATACAGCAGCAGGCGGAGTTTTCGTAATAAATGTAAATGAACGGTCTTCATATACCGTAATTTCAACAGGAATAATTAAACCTGCTTGATCAGCTGTACGAGCGTTGAATTCTTTACAGAATCCCATGATGTTAACACCAGCTTGACCTAACGCTGGACCGACTGGTGGTGCTGGATTCGCTTTCCCTGCAGGAATTTGCAATTTGACAACTTTAATTACTTTCTTAGCCACGAGACACACCTCCTTAAGTCCGTGATGTGGTATTAGGGATGTTCCCTCCCACTCCATATATGAAAACAATCATCGCATTCGTCTCAATGATTGAGACATACTGACCTTAAAATATTATCACTTTTCTTTCCTATTTGCAAGTTGTTTACTATTATATTTTTTCGATTTGCGAAAAGTCAAGTTCCACCGGTGTTTCACGTCCGAACATATCAACAAGTACGGTTACTTTTTGTTTTTCCATCTCAATTTCTTGAATCGTTCCAACAAAATTTGCGAATGGTCCTTCTTTAATGCGAACCGCTTCATTCAATTCAAAATCAAATTCAAGCTCGATTAAGTCGACGCCCATGCGTTTTAAAATTGCCGAAACTTCTTCTTCGAGAAGTGGGGTCGGTTTTGATCCAGCGCCAGCTGAACCAACGAATCCTGTTACCCCCGGCGTATTGCGTACAACGTACCAAGAATCGTCTGTCATAATCATTTCTACAAGCACGTAACCTGGGAATACTTTCTTTTTAACAACTTTCTTTTTGCCGCCCTTTGTGTCTGTTTCTTCTTCTTCAGGTACGACGACACGAAAGATTTTATCTTGCATCCCCATCGATTCAACGCGCTTTTCTAAGTTCGTTTTTACTTTATTCTCATAACCTGAATACGTATGAATAACATACCAATTCTTTTCCATTAGCTGGGACGATACCGTCCTTCCCTCCCTAAACAAATCTTTTTAGGCAAAATAAAAACCCGTTACCGGGCTTTATTTCTGTTTGTTATCTTTCATTATACCATGGATATACTAGTGCTATTCAAGTATAAAACGAACTAACTCTGAAATTCCTAAATCAACAACCGCAAAAAATACAGTAAAAAATGCAACTGTCGCTAAAACGGTAATCGTATAATTCACTAGTTCTTTTCGTTTCGGCCAGCTGACTTTTTTCATTTCGCGAACAACTTCGCGGAAAAATTTCATTACTCGTTGCATATAAAACCCTCCAACGTTTCGGGATCATCAACTACTTCGTTTCACGGTGAATCGTATGCGTATTGCATGTTTTGCAAAACTTCTTCATCTCAAGCCGTTCATGATGTTGGGCCACATTTTTCATCGTTGAATAATTTCTGCTTAAACATTGGCTACATGCTAAAATTACTTTTTTGCGCATACGTTTTCCTCCGATATACTACGTCTTAAAAACTGTATCACACAATATTTTTTTATGTCAATATTATAAACGAATCCCTTGAATTTCTACATACTTTTCGAGTTTACGTTTTACGCGTTGCAACGCGTTGTCAATCGATTTCACATGGCGATTGAGCTCTTCAGAAATTTCTTGATATGATCGACCTTCTAAATAAAGAAGGAGCACTTTCCGTTCTAAATCGCTAAGCAGTTCAGTCATTTTTTCTTCAATATGATCGAACTCTTCGCGATTAATGATTAACTCTTCAGGATTTGTTATTTTCGTTCCCGAAAGAACGTCCATTAATGTACGGGCAGAATCATCTTCGTAAATCGGCTTGTCCAATGAAACATAGCAATTAAGCGGAATATGTTTTTGGCGCGTAGCCATTTTTATCGCCGTAATCATTTGTCTAGTGATGCACAGCTCGGCAAACGCCTTAAACGACGACTGCTTATCTTCTTTAAAATCTCGAATCGCTTTATATAGTCCGATCATTCCTTCTTGTACAATATCTTCGCGATCTGCACCGACTAAAAAATATGAACGTGCTTTCGCTCGGACAAAATTTTTATACTTATGAATTAAATAATCAAGCGCCTCGCTATCACCTTGATGCACAAGTTCTACAATCGTTTCATCTTCTAGTTGTTCATAACGGCTTTGTTGTTTTTCATTTTCATTTGCGCTCACGCCGATCCCCCCGCCCTGCACATGGATAAAAGTATTATACAGTACATTTTTTTACAGGGTCAATCGTTCATTTTTCCCCTCTTCGCCATTTTTCGAAAATTTTTGCCACTTCATCCGTCAGAGGAATTTTTGATATCGGCTTTTTTTGTTGAATATGCTTGACGTTGCTTGAAATATTTCGTTGCACCGCATCGACCTCAATGAGTAGCTCTCGTGCTGATTTGCGCAACGCCCCTTGACCAAAAATCGCCCATTGTTCTGTATAATCTGATGTAGCCACGTATACTTTCGTCCGAACTTTTTGAAGCGACTTCGCCAATTTCTCGATATGTTCATCTGCTGTTTCATTTTCTTTTGTGAAAATGACTTCCACTTGATGATCAACATATTTTTTTGTTGTTCCTTGTACGAGGTGTGCGTCAAAAACAATAATTACTTTACAGCCGGTAAACGCTTGATACTCTGCCATTCTCTCGACAAGTCGATCGCGCGCCAAAGCTAAATCTACATCCCGTAGTTCCCGCAATTCCGGCCAAGCACCGATGATGTTGTAGCCATCAACGATTAAAATATCCATCTTACTCACCTAATGGATGACGTTTTCGATACACCTCATACATTAACAAGCTAGCCGCAACGGAAGCATTTAACGATGTAACATGTCCAACCATCGGCAAGCGAACGAGCACATCGCACTTCTCCCGTAATAAACGGCTTATTCCTTTTCCTTCACTACCAATAACTAACGCTAATGGAATCACCCCATCTAGTTGGCGATAATCTTCATTCCCTTTTGCATCCGTTCCGAAAATCCAAACTCCCCGATCTTTCAATTCATCTACTGTTCGTGCTAAGTTCGTGACACGCGCAACAGGGACATGTTCAATCGCACCCGTTGACGCTTTTGCGACTGTTGCGGTTAAACCGACCGAACGTCGTTTCGGAATGATAATCCCGTGAGCACCTACTGCATCAGCTGTTCGCATAATGGATCCTAAATTGTGCGGATCTTCAAGTTCGTCTAAAATAATAAAAAACGGTGCCTCTCTACGTTCTTCGGCTTTTTTGAACAAGTCATCTACGTCGTAGTATCGATATGCCGCAACTTGTGCAATGACCCCTTGATGATTCCCTTCGCTTAACTGATCCATCTTTTTTTTAGGAACGTATTGCACCGTAATTCCCATCTCTTTAGCAAGCTGGATAATCGGTTGCATTTGGCCGCGTTGGGAACCTTCAGCAATCCATATTTTATTCATTTCTCGTCCGGATTTTAATGCTTCCAATACCGGGTTTTTACCGATAATGAGATCCATCCGTTACATCCTCCTTTCATCATCGTTGCGATGTACATGAAACACCCATTCCATTAATTGATGGAGCCGCTCTTCATTTCCGCTTAAAAAATGGTAGCCAATTAACGCTTCAAACCCTGTACTTTGACGATACGTTTGTACATCAGTATTTTTCGGAGTGCTCCCGGATTTTGCATTGCGCCCACGTCGAACGATAGCGAGTTCATGTTCCGAAAGGTGATTATGATTGAGCAGCCATTGTAACACATTCGCCTGCGCTTTAGCACAAACATATGTTTTTGCTAAGTTGTGTAAATCATTCGGTTTTACTTTTCCTAAGGCAAGGAGGTGATGCCGTACGAATAATTCGTATATGGCATCACCAATGTAAGCCAACGTTAAACCGTTTAATTGTTGAAAATCTTTCATTTTAGGAAACAAGTGCAACATCGTTTTATCCTCTTCTCCATCTCGTGCCTTGTGGTGTATCTTCTAAAATGATGTTTTTCGCTTTTAACTCATCACGAATGCGGTCAGCTAAAGCGAAATCGCGATTTTTCCGCGCTTCAATTCGTTGTTGAATGAGCGCTTCAATTTCCTCATCAAGCAATTCATCTTGCTGTAAAGAAAGACCAAGGACATCAAAAAGCTGTTCAAATTGTTGTAAAAACTTTTGAATAACAGCTTCAGATGTATGTTTCTCCATCAAATATATGTTTGCTTGTTTGGCTAGTTCAAATAGCACAGCAATCCCGTTCGCTGTATTGAAATCATCATCCATTTCGCGAATAAATTCGTTTTTCAACTCCTCAATTTTCGCTAACCACTGTTCATCATTTGTCGTTAAATTTGTACTGCTTCCTAAGCGGTGTTTGACATTCGCATACGCTGTCTTTAGACGTTCTAACCCACTTTTTGCACTGTCGAGCAACGGCTGGCTATAGTTAATTGGATGACGATAATGGACCGAAAGCATGAAGAAACGCAACACTTGCGGATCAACTTGCTTAATAATGTCATGCACTAATATAAAGTTTCCAAGCGACTTTGACATTTTTTCGTTGTCGATATTAATATAGCCGTTGTGCAACCAATATTTCGCAAAAGGCTTGCCCGTTAGCGCCTCGGATTGAGCGATTTCATTTTCATGGTGCGGAAACGTTAAATCTTGCCCACCGGCATGAATGTCAATCGTATCTCCTAAATATTTACGCGCCATGGCTGAACATTCAATATGCCATCCTGGTCGACCTTTCCCCCATGGACTATCCCAGTAAATCTCTCCTTCTTTTGCTGCTTTCCATAGCGCAAAATCAAGAGGATCCTCTTTTTTCTCTCCAACTTCAATACGAGCTCCCGACTTTAATTCATCGATAGACTGATGTGATAATTTACCGTAGTCGGGGAAACGGCGGGTGCGATAATATACGTCACCTTCAACTTCATACGCGTACCCTTTTTCAATTAACTGTTCAATGAATTGAATGATTGTATCAATGTTTTCCGTCACCCGTGGATGAACATCTGCCTTTTTACAACCAAGTGCTGTAATATCTTCGAAATACGCTTCAATAAACCGCTCCGCAATGGTCGGTACATCTTCTCCCAGTTCTCTTGCCGCTCGAATAAGTTTATCGTCTACATCGGTGAAATTAGAGACATATTGAACTTCGTACCCACGAAATTGTAAGTAGCGGCGAATCGTATCAAATACAATAGCCGGACGGGCGTTGCCAATATGAATATAGTTGTATACTGTCGGTCCGCATACATACATTTTTACTTTATTTGGTTCTAATGGGATAAACGGCTCCTTTTTTCGCGTTAACGTATTATACACTTGAATGCTCATGGTTCACCGTTCCTTTCTTTAGTTCTTGTACTTGTGCTTTTAGTTGCTCGATTTCTGCTTCTAACTCTTTAAAACGATCTGCAATTGGATCCGGTAAATCACAATGATTTAAATCTTTATTGACACGCACTCCATTTTGTACAACGACACGCCCTGGAATACCGACAACCGTTGAGTTTGGTGGTACATCTTTCAACACGACCGAACCGGCCCCAATTTTACTATTCTCCCCAATAGTGATGGAACCAAGCACTTTCGCACCGGTTGCAATTAAGCAGTTATCTTTAATCGTCGGATGACGTTTTCCCTTTTCCTTACCGGTTCCACCGAGTGTGACACCTTGATACACCGTTACGTTATCACCAATTTCGCACGTTTCACCGATGACGACTCCCATGCCGTGATCGATGAAAAAGCGGCGACCAATTTTTGCACCTGGGTGGATTTCAATGCCGGTAAAAAAGCGGCTAATTTGTGAAATAAGGCGAGCTAAAAAGTAAAATTTCCGCTTATAAAGCGCATGTGCAATGCGATGTGCCCAAATCGCATGTAACCCGGAATACGTCAAAATAACTTCTAAATAACTTCTTGCTGCCGGGTCTTGTTCGAAAATCACTTCAATGTCTTCTTTTAATGTTTTAAACACGTTGTTCCCCCCTTTGTTATCTTCCAAAATAAAAAACGTCTCTGTGTACGATGACACAGAGACGCTTCACTAGCGCGGTTCCACTCTGTTTAGCCAAAAGGCTCACTCTTGCCCTTATAACGGAAGGGAATCCGCTCCATTCTACTGCAGAACGTCTCTGGTTCGAAAGGAGGCTCCGAGGTGCATTTCAAAAGAATCAAGCATAAACCACTTCCAGCCAAGGTGGTTCTCTCTGACATGCTGACTCTTTTTACTTCTCCTCATCGACGCTTTCACCGATATGACTTACACTTATTTTATTATATAGACAAAGAAATGTTAACCGATGAGTTTTGCTAATCGGGACATTACCGTTTCTTTTCCGAGCAAACGAATCGCCTCCGGAAGTTCTGGACCGTGCGTTTGTCCTGTTACCGCTACACGAATCGGCATAAATAAGTTTTTCCCTTTTTGTCCCGTTTCTTTTTGCACTGTTTTAATTGCAGCTTTAATATGATCACTATCAAACGTTGCAAGCTGCTCCACTTGCTCATAAAATGCTTTTAACACAAGCGGTACTTGCTCGCCACCCAAAACAGCCTTTGCTTCTTCATCATACTCGATTTCTTGCTTAAAGAACAACTCTGATAACTGAACAATTTCGGCACCATAGCTCATTTGCTCTTGATATAGCGCTATTAAATCACGAGCCCACTGTTTTTGTTCGTCGGTCATTTGTTCTGGCAGGCGCCCCGCTCGAATTAAATGAGGAAGCGATAATTCAACTAGTCGATCTAAATCGAGCTTTTTAATATATTGGTTGTTCATCCATGTCAGTTTCTGCTTATCAAACATCGATGGAGATTTTGACAAACGCGAAACATCAAAAATGCGAATAAGTTCTTCTTTTGTAAAAATCTCCTCTTCTCCTTCAGGAGACCAGCCCAACAGCGCAAAAAAGTTAAACATCGCCTCTGGTAAATAACCAAGCTCTTTATATTGGGAAACGAATTGAATAATTGACTCATCGCGCTTTGATAATTTTTTGCGATTTTCATTCACAATAAGCGTTAAATGTGCGTATTTTGGTGGCTCCCAACCAAAATATTCATATACCATTAACTGTTTCGGCGTGTTCGATAAATGCTCTTCACCACGGAATACATGTGTAATTTTCATTAGATGATCATCAATGACGACAGCGAAGTTATACGTTGGGATGCCGTTCGCTTTTACGATGACCCAATCACCGATATCTTTCGATTCAAAAGATACTCGACCGCGCACCATATCTTCAAATTCGTACACTTTCCCTTCCGGCACTTTTAAACGAATTGTATAAGGCTTGCCTTCCGCTTCTAGCTGCTGAACTTCCTCTGTTGTTAAGTGACGGCATTTGCCGCTATATTGTGGCGCTGCAATACCTGCCGCTTTTTGCGCCTCACGCTCTTGTTCTAACTCCTCAGGTGTACAAAAACATTTGTATGCATGTCCTTTTTCTAACAATTCGTTTGTATATTGGCGATATATGTGCAGACGCTCCGTTTGACGATAGGGACCGTATCCACCATCTTTATCTACGGATTCATCATACTCAATACCGAGCCATTTCAAGTTTTCAAGTTGTGATTGCTCGCCACCTTCTACATTTCGCTCAATATCTGTATCTTCAATGCGAACGATAAATTTTCCTTGATGATGACGAGCAAACAAATAGTTAAATAACGCTGTGCGCGCACCACCAATATGTAAATGACCCGTCGGACTCGGTGCGTAACGCACCCTTACTTCCTGTGACATGCCATAACCTCCATCTACCTAATTTCTGTACCCCATTGTACCGTAAACGACATACAAAATCCATCATTCATTATTTTTTTGTAACAAAATGACGGCTTGTGCGGCAATTCCTTCTCCTCTCCCTGTAAAACCAAGCTTTTCTGTCGTTGTTGCTTTGACGTTTACTTGTGAAACGTCCCCTTCTAACAGCTCAGCAATTCGTTTTTGCATGTTTGCAATATATGGAGCCATTTTCGGTTTTTGTGCAATAATCGTACAGTCAACATTCACAAGCGTATACCCATGTTGGCGTACAAGACTCCATACACGTTGTAATAAAAGTGCAGAATCAACATCTTTGTATGCTTCATCTGTATCCGGAAAATGTTTTCCAATATCCCCTTGACCGATCGCGCCTAAACATGCATCGGCAATCGCATGGAGCAATACGTCTGCATCGGAATGTCCGAGCAACCCTTTTTCATACGGAATGTGTATTCCGCCAATAATAAGTGGACGCCCTTCAGCAAACTGATGGACATCAAATCCTTGTCCAATTCGATACATCATCGATCCCCTCTCGCACGTAAAATCGCTTTCGCAAATAATAAATCTTCTTGTGTTGTTAGCTTAATGTTTGTATATTCGCCTTCTACAACAACGACACGATGACCGATCCGCTCAACGAGACTTGCATCATCTGTTCCGATAAACTGTTCTTTTTTTGCTCGTTCATGGGCATCGATAATTAATGGCATGGAAAAAGCTTGTGGCGTTTGTACAGCCCACAAGCTCGATCGATCGACCGTTTTTTCAACTTGCCCATCGATCACCTGTTTCATCGTATCTTTGACAGGAACAGCTAACACAGCTGCTCCCGTATCTTTTGTCACTCGAACGAGTTCGTGAATTTTTTTCATCGTTACAAACGGACGAGCGCCATCGTGAATGAGCACAATATGATTACCATTCACCGCTTTTAACCCATTATAGACGCTCTGCTGTCTTTCTTCCCCTCCTGAAACGAGGGCTTTCACTTTTTTTATTTCAAAACGATGAAGCATATGAACAAACTGCTCACGTTCTTGATCATTAATGACTAACACAATACCTTCGCAAAAATCATCTCGTTCAAATACACGTAACGTATGAATAATAACAGGTACTCCTTCAAGCTCGATAAATTGTTTATTCATTCCTGCATTCATTCGTTTTCCTTGGCCAGCTGCCGGTATAACGACATGATAATTCATTTCCCTAACTCCTAACAGCTTATAATGCTTTTTCAAGTAGCTTTAGTTTGGCAAAAATCATTCTTCCAGCTGATGTTTGCAACACGCTCGTTACAAGCACATCGACTCTTTTTCCGATATAGTCCTTCCCATCTTCTACAACGATCATCGTTCCGTCATCTAAATAAGCAACACCTTGATTTTGTTCTTTCCCATCTTTAATCACATGAACATTTAACTCTTCCCCCGGAAGAACTATCGGTTTTACCGCGTTCGCTAAATCGTTAATATTTAGCACAGGAACATTTTGTAATTCACACACTTTATTTAAGTTGAAGTCATTTGTCACAACAACCCCTGATGTCAATTGCGCCAATTTGACAAGCTTGCTGTCGACTTCTTGAATTCCTTCAAAATCACCTTCATATATTTCAACGTTAATGGCTAACTCTTTTTGGATACGGTTTAAAATATCAAGTCCTCTTCGTCCGCGATTTCTTTTTAACGCATCCGAAGAATCAGCAATATGCTGCAATTCTTCTAGAACAAAGCGCGGAATGACAATCGTCCCTTCCAAAAAGCCCGTTTGACAAATATCCGCAATACGCCCGTCGATAATGACGCTCGTATCTAAAATTTTCAGCGATTTACCTTTTTTCTCCTCTTCTTCGCTACCTTTTTTCTTTCCTGTCCGATTTGGCAAAGAAAATAAGTTCATTAACTCATCGCGCTTCTTAAATCCGACTTGGAATCCTAAATACCCTAACAGTAGCGTAAGGAAAATGGGCAAGATCGTATTAACAAGCGGAATTTGAATAGAATTCAACGGAATAACGACTAAAAAGGCAACAATGAGCCCGAAAATTAAACCGAGACTTCCAAATAATAAATCGGTTACAGGCGCTTTGACTAACGTTTCTTCCATCCAATGAATAAGTCCAACCACATGATCGACTAACCAAAACGTGAGAAGGAATACGATGATCGCACCAACTGGGGCCGCTACATATGGGCTATCGACATAAGGAAAATCGTCTAAGTGCAGCAGCTTCAACAAAGTAGGAAAGAAAATGATTCC
Source organism: Anoxybacillus dikiliensis (assembly GCF_050613275.1). Taxonomy (GTDB): domain Bacteria; phylum Bacillota; class Bacilli; order Bacillales; family Anoxybacillaceae; genus Anoxybacillus. The sequence goes on along the minus strand of NZ_CP187112.1, from coordinate 102,019 downwards.
TAACATGCCCCCAGTAATTAAAAAAGATGCTTGCACAATTCGTTTTAACACGTTTTTTTTCACCTCCTCTATTACATTATAAACAGTTTCCAATGTTTGAAACCAATCTGAACATGATTTTTAATGATTTTTTAATGGTTTTGTTAAAATATTGGACGATTTTTCCCTTCTCCTAATGCATAATATAGCGCTTCTTCTACATTGACTACCCCAATAACTTCGACATCTTTTGGAATGTTCCAGCCACCGATGTTGCTTTTCGGAATAATGATGCGTTGGAAGCCGAGCTTCGCAGCTTCTTGTACACGCTGTTCAATGCGAGACACGCGACGTACTTCACCTGTCAATCCGACTTCCCCAATAACGACATCGGTATGATTTGTTGGTTGATCACGAAAACTGGAAGCGATACTTACAGCAATGGCTAAGTCAATCGCAGGTTCATCTAACTTTATGCCACCAGCTACTTTTAAATAAGCATCTTGGTTTTGAAGGAGCAAACCAACCCTTTTTTCAAGTACAGCCATTAGTAAGGAAACGCGATTATGATCTATTCCTGTTGCCATTCGACGTGGCGTTCCAAAACTAGTCGGCGATACTAATGCTTGAATTTCCACTAACACCGGTCTCGTTCCTTCCATAGAAGCAACGACCGTGGATCCAGCAGCTCCTTTAGAACGCTCTTCTAAAAAAATTTCTGAAGGGTTTTTCACTTCAGCTAGCCCTGCTTCTTTCATTTCGAAAATACCGATTTCATTTGTAGAGCCAAATCGATTTTTCACTGCCCGTAAAATGCGGTACGTATGATGACGCTCTCCTTCAAAATATAATACGGTGTCAACCATATGCTCTAAAATGCGTGGTCCGGCAAGCGCCCCTTCCTTCGTGACATGCCCAACAATAAAAATCGCAATCCCTTTCGTTTTAGCTACCCGCATCAACTCTGCTGTACATTCACGAACTTGTGATACACTCCCTGGTGCAGATGTAATTTCTGAGCGATATATCGTTTGAATCGAGTCGATGACAACGAACGATGGTTTCATATCATCAACAGTTTGGATAATATGCTCTAAATTTGTTTCAGACAAAACATATAAATGTTCAGCAGTTACATGCAACCGCTCGGCACGCAACTTCGTTTGTTTTACTGATTCTTCCCCGGAAATATATAATACAGGATGAGCATCGTTTGCGAGTTGAGCAGAAATTTGTAACAACAATGTTGATTTCCCAATACCAGGATCCCCACCAATCAAAACAAGGGAACCACGAACAATTCCACCCCCGAGCACGCGATTAAACTCCGTAAACTTCGTATCGATTCTCGGTTCGTGTGTTGTTTCTACCGTCGTAATCGATACAGGCTTGGTTGCTGCCCCTTCTGTATGCACAAATAGCGCACGGTTATGTGGTTTTACTATTTCCGTTTCTTCGACCATTGTGTTCCATGAATGACAACCTGGACATTTCCCCATCCACTTCGCTGTTTCATATCCACAATGTTGACAAACAAATTTCGTTTTCCGCTTAACCATTACTTCATTCCTTTCATTATGAAAAACAAGGTATGCGTGTAAGCATACCTTGTTTTCGTTATTTTACTGTCTCTGTTGTTAACACAACAAACTGACCATCTTTTACATCCATAACAACTTTTTGTCGGCTGCCGATCGTTCCTTTTAACAGTTCTTCAGATAAACGATCTTCAATATGTTTTTGAATTGCTCGGCGCAATGGACGCGCCCCGTACTCTAAATCGTAACCTTCTTCCGCTAATTTTTCAATGGCGGCATCCGTTAATTCTAAATCGATTTGTTGTTCTTGTAGGCGTTTTTTCAATTGTTCAACCATTAATGAAACAATTTCCTTCAAATGTTTCTTTTCAAGTGAATGGAAAACAATAATTTCATCAATTCGGTTTAAAAACTCCGGACGGAACGCCTTTTTCAACTCATCCATCACTTTCCCTTTCATATCTTTGTATTGCTGGCTTTCGTCTTGCACATTAAAACCGACATATTTATTTCTCTTTAAAGCGTCAGCACCAACGTTTGATGTCATAATAATGATCGTATTGCGGAAATCAACTGTGCGTCCTTTCGAATCCGTTAAACGGCCATCTTCTAGCACTTGTAATAAAATGTTAAATACATCTGGATGCGCTTTTTCAATCTCATCTAATAAGATAACAGAATACGGTTTGCGACGAACTTTTTCCGTTAATTGTCCACCTTCTTCATAGCCGACGTATCCTGGAGGTGAACCGACAAGGCGTGATGTCGAATGTTTCTCCATATATTCAGACATGTCAATGCGAATCATCGCATCTTCATCGCCAAACATCGCTTCGGCAAGCGCTCGCGCTAACTCTGTTTTTCCTACCCCCGTCGGTCCAAGGAAAATAAACGAGCCAATTGGACGCTTTGGATCTTTTAATCCTGCACGAGCACGCCGAACTGCCTTAGCAACAGCCTTCACCGCCTCTTCCTGCCCGATAACACGAGAATGTAAAATTTCCTCTAACTTTAACAATCGTTCTGTTTCTGTTTGAGCTAATTTAGATACTGGAATTCCGGTCCAACTTGACACAACAGCCGCAATATCTTCTACAGTCACTTCAGAGTTTTCTTGACCTTGTTTCTCTTTCCATGCCCGCTTTGTTTCTTCAAGTTGTTCGCGCAATTTTTGTTCCGCATCTCGCAATGATGCTGCTTTTTCAAACTCTTGACTTTGCACAGCTGCATCTTTTTCTTTGCGAATTTCCTCAAGTTTTTGTTCGAGCTCTTTTAAATTTGGTGGAGTCGTAAACGAACGTAACCGTACTTTCGAGCAAGCTTCGTCAATTAAATCAATTGCTTTATCTGGCAAAAATCGATCCGAAATATATCGGTCTGAAAGCTTTACCGCCTGCTCAATCGCCTCATCTGAAATAGAAACGCGATGGTGAGCTTCGTAACGATCTCGCAAACCTTTTAAAATTTGAATGGATTCCTCAACCGTCGGTTCACCCACATGAATTGGCTGGAAGCGTCTTTCTAACGCTGCATCTTTTTCAATATATTTTCGGTATTCATCTAACGTTGTCGCCCCAATGCATTGTAATTCCCCGCGAGCAAGAGAAGGTTTTAAAATATTTGACGCATCAATAGCTCCTTCCGCACCTCCTGCTCCGATGAGTGTATGCAATTCGTCAATAAACAAGATGATGTTGCCAGCCTGGCGAATTTCATCCATCACTTTTTTCAACCGATCTTCAAATTCCCCGCGATATTTTGTTCCGGCAACGACTGTTCCCATATCAAGCGTCATGACACGCTTATCACGAAGCGTCTCAGGCACTTCGTTATTGACAATTTGTTGAGCTAGTCCCTCGGCAATGGCCGTTTTCCCTACACCTGGCTCTCCGATTAAAACAGGATTATTTTTCGTTCGGCGGCTTAACACTTCAATGACACGTTGAATTTCTTTACTTCTTCCAATCACAGGGTCTAAACCGCCCTCACGTGCAATAGCTGTTAAATCACGTGCTAAACTGTCTAATGTCGGCGTGTTCGCATGCGTTGTTCCCCCATGATGCCCTGAGGCCAATTCATTGCTTCCTAATAATTGGAGCACTTGCTGACGAGCTTTATTTAGGCTTACCCCTAAATTATTTAAAACACGTGCAGCAACACCTTCTCCTTCACGAATAAGTCCAAGTAAAATATGCTCTGTTCCAACGTACGAATGTCCAAGCTTTCTAGCCTCATCCATTGACAATTCAATCACTTTTTTTGCGCGAGGCGTATAGTGAATCGTTTGCCCTACTTCGTTTCCACGTCCAATAAGTGATTCTACTTCTTTTTGAATTTTATCTGGTCCTAATCCAAGCGCCATAAGCGCTTTTGCTGCAATTCCTTCCCCTTCGCGAATTAAGCCGAGCAAAATGTGCTCTGTTCCAATATTGTTATGTCCCAAACGAACCGCTTCTTCCTGTGCTAGTGCTAACACTTTCTGTGCTCGCTCTGTAAAACGTCCAAACATCATTTTCATCAACCTCCTTCAATTTACTTCCATTGGTATAATCGTTCACGAATGAGTGATGCACGGCGAACATCTCGCTCTTGCGGACGCAACGCACCACCTGCATATTTTTGTAAGAAACCGGGCTGTGTCAAAATCATCAGCTCTGTTAAAATTGTTTTGGGAACGTTCGTAATATACCCTAAATCAATACCTAATCGTACATCAGATAAACATTGTGCCGCTTCTTTTGAACCGATGATTCGACTGTTTGTTAAAACACCATAAGAACGATATACCCTATCTTCTAATTGTATGTTAGAAGTTTTGACTAATGCCTCACGCGCCATTCGCTCTTGTTCAATTAATTGACGAACAACTCCTGTTAAATCTTCGACAATATCTTCTTCACTTTTTCCTAATGTAATTTGATTTGATATTTGAAAAATATTCCCTAATGCTTCACTGCCTTCTCCATACGTGCCACGAACAACTAAACCTAGCTGATTAATAGCTGGAATTACTTGATTTATTTGTTGAGTTAATACAAGTCCTGGTAAGTGCATCATAACGGATGCACGTAATCCCGTCCCGACGTTTGTTGGGCAACTAGTTAAATATCCGTATTTTTCATCAAAAGCATAGTCGACATGTTGTTCAATCCAATCGTCTAAAGCGTTAGCCATTTTTAACGCTTCTTTTAATTGAAAACCTGCAAACAAACATTGAATGCGAATATGATCTTCCTCATTGATCATGATGCTTGCTTCTTCTTGTTCCGATAATAAACATGCACCAAATGTACAATCTTCAGCTAAATGAGGACTAATCAAATGTTTTTCGACTAACACACGCTTTTCAATCGATTGTAATTCATTCATTTTTAATAAGAAAAAGGGACCGATATGACCGAGACGTCTTTGTAAAAATAACTGTTCAAACAATTGAACGATTTGCATCGCTTCTTCATTTGTAAATACGGTCGGGAACGAGTATTGTTTCATGTTTCTCGCTAGACGAATACGACTACTTAACACAATGTCAGAATCTGGACCTTCTTCGTTCATCCATGGGCTAAGAGCGCGTTGAAAAAATACATATTCATTCATATATCAAGCGCTCCCTTCTGCATTTAATTTTGTCTCAAGCTCCCGAATTTGATCGCGCACTTCAGCTGCTTTTTCGAACTGTTCTTTAGCAATAAGCTCCTGTAACATTTGTTTCAACTGTCCAATTTGTTTACGAACATATAATGTGCCACCGACCCGCTTCGGAATTTTCCCTTCATGGGCTACATGTCCGCCATGCAATCTTCGGAAAATAGGGGGCAAATAGGTACGAAATGTCTCATAGCAACTTGCACAACCAAAGCGACCAACTTTCACAAATTGGGCATATGTCATTTTGCAATGCTCGCATTGTAATATATGCTCATTATGAAAAGAGGGCGCTTTGGGTTCTTTTAGTGATGCATCCATATTTAATAATCCTGCAATTAAATTGTTAATCGAAAAAGCGCCTTGATGAGGGAACATAAACATTTCACCTTTTTCATGCGCACATTGTTCACAAAGATGAATCTCCGTTTTTTCCCCATTCACAATTTTAGTAAAATGAAGCGTCGCTGGCCGTTGATTGCATTCTTGACATATCAAAGTATTCACCCTCTTTACATATACTTTAGCGATGTCAGCATCGCTTTTAATATGCGGGCACGCAGTTCATCACGATCAGGAAGGTCAATAGATAAAACTGCGCGATCAATAATGCTTAACATCATATTCGCTTCCCGCTGTGAAATTACCTTTTCATCTAACAATCGTTGAATAATATGTTCCCCATTCGTTTGACTAATTCGATCCCGAACGATGGACAATAAGTGATCAATGAGTTGAGAAGCATTTTGGGCTTTCACTTTCATAATACGAATATAACCGCCACCGCCGCGTTTACTTTCAACAATATATCCTCTCTCTAACGTAAAACGTGTATTAATGACATAGTTAATTTGCGAAGGAACACATTGAAATTTATCCGCAATTTCGCTTCGTTTAATCTCGACGATATCTTTTCCGCTCATATTTAACACTTGCTTTAAATATTGCTCAATGACATCAGAGATATTCCTCACATAATCCCTCCTCTGCCAGTTGACTTTGACTATATTTGACTTTAATTTTAATATATACGGAATTCTGCAAAAATGCAAGGATTCCCTTCCTGCACTATTATATATTTTACCCATTGCATTCGTTCAATAAAACAAAAAGACCAAGACTAAATCGTCTTGGTCTTCTCTCTGCCCGGCAACGTCCTACTCTCGCAGGCGGTGTCCCGCCAACTACCATCGGCGCTGGAGAGCTTAACTTCCGTGTTCGGGATGGGAACGGGTGTGACCTCTCCGCTATCGTCACCGAGCAATATGATGAAGAATTATTCCTTCAAAACTAGATAACAGGACTAAACAGTCGCCTACGCCTTTCTTGTTGTCTAGCTTCGAACTAACATCCTCCTGCGCCTTCGCTTTTTCCGTTCGACGTGCACACACGTCTTCGTCAAAAACTTTTGGCTCCGTCGGATGTTTTCTTGACTACGTCAAGAACCGTTCTCCGCTTTTCTTGTGTGCTTAGTTAAGTCCTCGATCGATTAGTATCCGTCAGCTGCACGTGTCGCCACGCTTCCACCTCGGACCTATCAACCTTGTCATCTTCAAGGGATCTTACTCGCTTGACGCGATGGGAAATCTCATCTTGAGGGGGGCTTCACGCTTAGATGCTTTCAGCGCTTATCCCTTCCGCACATAGCTACCCAGCTGTGCCCCTGGCGGGACAACTGGTACACCAGCGGTGCGTCCATCCCGGTCCTCTCGTACTAAGGACAGCTCCTCTCAAATTTCCTACGCCCGCGACGGATAGGGACCGAACTGTCTCACGACGTTCTGAACCCAGCTCGCGTACCGCTTTAATGGGCGAACAGCCCAACCCTTGGGACCGACTACAGCCCCAGGATGCGAT
>NZ_CP187112.1:87500-90000 GCF_050613275.1 Anoxybacillus dikiliensis | reverse complement strand
CCGACCCTCTGATTAAAAGTCAGATGCTCTACCTGCTGAGCTAATGGCTCATCTTTTGCCCGGCAACGTCCTACTCTCGCAGGCGGTGTCCCGCCAACTACCATCGGCGCTGGAGAGCTTAACTTCCGTGTTCGGGATGGGAACGGGTGTGACCTCTCCGCTATCGTCACCGAGCAATATGATGAAGAATTATTCCTTCAAAACTAGATAACAGGACTAAACAGTCGCCTACGCTTTTCTTACTGTCTAGCTTCGAACTAACATCCTCCTGCGCCTTCGCTTTTTCCGTTCGACGTGCACACACGTCTTCGTCAAAAGCTTTTGGCTCCGTCGGATGTTTTCTTGACTACGTCAAGAACCGTTCTCCGCTTTTCTTGTGTGCTTAGTTAAGTCCTCGATCGATTAGTATCCGTCAGCTGCACGTGTCGCCACGCTTCCACCTCGGACCTATCAACCTTGTCATCTTCAAGGGATCTTACTCGCTTGACGCGATGGGAAATCTCATCTTGAGGGGGGCTTCACGCTTAGATGCTTTCAGCGCTTATCCCTTCCGCACATAGCTACCCAGCTGTGCCCCTGGCGGGACAACTGGTACACCAGCGGTGCGTCCATCCCGGTCCTCTCGTACTAAGGACAGCTCCTCTCAAATTTCCTACGCCCGCGACGGATAGGGACCGAACTGTCTCACGACGTTCTGAACCCAGCTCGCGTACCGCTTTAATGGGCGAACAGCCCAACCCTTGGGACCGACTACAGCCCCAGGATGCGATGAGCCGACATCGAGGTGCCAAACCTCCCCGTCGATGTGGACTCTTGGGGGAGATAAGCCTGTTATCCCCGGGGTAGCTTTTATCCGTTGAGCGATGGCCCTTCCATTCGGAACCACCGGATCACTAAGCCCGACTTTCGTCCCTGCTCGACTTGTAGGTCTCGCAGTCAAGCTCCCTTCTGCCTTTACACTCTTCGAATGATTTCCAACCATTCTGAGGGAACCTTTGGGCGCCTCCGTTACGCTTTGGGAGGCGACCGCCCCAGTCAAACTGCCCACCTGACACTGTCTCCCACCCCGATCAGGGGTGCGGGTTAGAATCTCAGTACGACAAGGGTGGTATCCCAACGGCGACTCCACCTAGACTGGCGTCCAGGCTTCTCAGTCTCCCACCTATGCTGTACATGTCGCACCAACATTCAATATCAGGCTGCAGTAAAGCTCCACGGGGTCTTTCCGTCCTGTCGCGGGTAACCTGCATCTTCACAGGTACTATGATTTCACCGGGTCTCTCGTTGAGACAGTGCCCAAGTCGTTACACCTTTCGTGCGGGTCGGAACTTACCCGACAAGGAATTTCGCTACCTTAGGACCGTTATAGTTACGGCCGCCGTTTACTGGGGCTTCGGTTCGCACCTTCGCTTGCGCTAAGCGCTCCCCTTAACCTTCCAGCACCGGGCAGGTGTCAGCCCCTATACTTCGCCTTACGGCTTCGCAGAGACCTGTGTTTTTGATAAACAGTCGCTTGGGCCTTTTCACTGCGGCTCCCCTGGGCTATTCACCCGAGGGAGCACCCCTTCTCCCGAAGTTACGGGGTCATTTTGCCGAGTTCCTTAACGAGAGTTCTCCCGCGCACCTTAGGATTCTCTCCTCGCCTACCTGTGTCGGTTTGCGGTACGGGCACCTCTCACCTCGCTAGAGGCTTTTCTTGGCAGTGTGGAATCAGGCACTTCGGTACTTCATTTCCCTCGCCATCACAGCTCAGCCTACTCAAGCGGATTTGCCTACTTGAGGCGCCTAACTGCTTGGACGCGCACAACCAGTCGCGCGCTGACCCTATCCTCCTGCGTCCCCCCATTGCTCAAACGGTGAGGAGGTGGTACAGGAATATCAACCTGTTGTCCATCGCCTACGCCTTTCGGCCTCGGCTTAGGTCCCGACTAACCCTGAGCGGACGAGCCTTCCTCAGGAAACCTTAGGCTTTCGGTGCAGAGGATTCTCACCTCTGTTTTCGCTACTCACACCGGCATTCTCACTTCTAAGCGCTCCACTAGTCCTTCCGGTCTAGCTTCGACGCCCTTAGAACGCTCCCCTACCGACGACGCAAGTCGTCCCACAGCTTCGGTGATACGTTTAGCCCCGGTACATTTTCGGCGCAGAGTCACTCGACCAGTGAGCTATTACGCACTCTTTAAATGGTGGCTGCTTCTAAGCCAACATCCTGGTTGTCTAAGCAACTCCACATCCTTTTCCACTTAACGTATACTTTGGGACCTTAGCTGGTGATCTGGGCTGTTTCCCTCTTGACCACGGATCTTATCACTCGTAGTCTGACTCCCGAGTATAAGTCATTGGCATTCGGAGTTTGACTGAGTTCGGTAACCCGATGAGGGCCCCTAGCCCAATCAGTGCTCTACCTCCAAGACTCTTCACTCGAGGCTAGCCCTAAAGCTATTTCGGGGAGAACCAGCTATCTCCAAGTTCGATTGGCATTTCACCCCTACCCACACCT
>NZ_CP187112.1:32500-82500 GCF_050613275.1 Anoxybacillus dikiliensis | reverse complement strand
GCATCAACAACCGCCGCTACCATGTCGTAAATTTTATTCGGATCTAATAGCCATTTTGCCCCCGCGTCGCATTTTGTAATTTTCGGCACAGGGCATCCCATGTTAATATCAATAATGTCCGCATTCGTATGCTTATCTACATATTTGGCCGCTTGTACAAGCGTTTCTTTTTCTCCACCAAAAATTTGCAAGCTTAATGGTTTTTCACGCTCATCAATATAGAGCATGCCCATTGTTTTTGGATTATTAAATAAAATCGCTTTATCACTAACCATCTCTGCACAAACAAGTCCTGCACCGAACTCTTTTACAGTAAGACGAAAAGCTGAATTACATACGCCCGCCATCGGAGCAAGCACAACAGGATTATTAATTTGTACATTTCCGATTTTAAACATTAAATTCCCTCCTTTCCTGCTATCATCCATTGTTCCTCCATCTCTTCTCGACTTTTCCATATACGAATCCCTTGATCACATAACTGTTCAACATATGAACGTAAAGGTCGTTGAACAGATGGGATGATCAATGATTCATCTATTTCAAACAACGGGATTAATACAAACGCCCGTTCATACATGCGCGGATGCGGAATGATAAGTTGCTCTGTTTCAATATTTTCATGATTATATAACAAAATGTCAAGGTCTAACGTCCGCGGCCCCCAATGAACTTCCCTCTTGCGACCGAACTGTTTCTCAATGTCCATCGTTACCGCTAACAAAGCAAATGGGGATAACGATGTAGCAACCTTTACAACCATATTTAAAAAACAGGCTTGATCGACATATCCAACAGGATCTGTTTCATAAACGGAAGATGTCGCTAAAATAGAAATACATGCATGATTATTTAAAGCCGTAATCCCTTTGCGCAAATAATCAAAACGATCTCCTATATTTGAGCCTAACGCAATATAAGCGATATGTTCCATTTGTTAACGCCCTCTCGTCATTTCAACCGCCACATACGCATAGTGACCTTTAATAGGTGGATTTGGCTTCGTCACCTTGACCGTACACGACGAAATCGTTGTGTACGTAGATAAAATTTGCTCAGCAATACGTTCCGCTACTGCCTCGATCAATTTAAATGGCTCTCCTTCAACGATACTTTGACATATGTCATATATATGTGCGTAGTTAACCGTTTCATTTAAATCGTCCGTTACACCTGCTCTTCTTAAATCCGTTTCAATCATAACATCAACATAAAATCGTTGACCAAGCTTATTTTCCTCAGGAAATACTCCATGATACCCGTAAAATTCCATTTGCTGAACGTAAATTTTATCGCTCATACTCCCACCCTCTCCCGATCATCGCATCCATCATTTTAGCCATTCTAGCGATCGGTAAAACGTCATGTACGCGAACGATATGCACTCCTTTTGCGATGCCGAGACAAACGGTTGCTCCTGTTCCTTCTACTCGTTCGTGAACGGGTAAATCGAGCACATGTCCAATAAATGACTTTCGCGATGTTCCTAACAAAATAGGGTAATCGAGAACAGAAAACTCGTCCAATCGACGCATCACTTCTAAATTATGCTCTACTGTTTTAGCAAAACCAATACCTGGATCGATAATAATTTGTTCGTCCGTCACACCCGCTTGCTTTACAAGATGAATACTCTCTTTTAAATCATTGATCATATCTGAAATAAAATGTTTATAATTGCGATCGTGACGATTATGCATTAACACAATCGGGACACCGTAATTAGCCGCTACTTTAGCCATATTCGGATCGGCTTTTGCTCCCCAAACATCGTTAATCATCGTAGCCCCTGCTTCAATGGCTTGTTTTGCGACTTCTGCTTTATATGTATCGATAGAAATTGGCACATCCACCGCTTTGGCTACTGCTTCCACAATGGGAATGACGCGACGCAATTCTTCTTCAAGCGGTACTTTTTCAGCCCCGGGGCGAGTTGATTCCCCCCCGATATCAATGATGTGCGCTCCCTCAGCTACAAGTTGTTTTGCCCGTTCAATTGCCTGCTCTACGTGATTGAACTTCCCACCATCAGAAAAAGAATCAGGAGTTGCGTTTAAAATGCCCATAATAACTGTTTGTTTTCGTAAATCTAACTTATGCTTTCCGCAATAAATGACATCAATCAATTGACGTCCCCATCCTTTCTGTCGTACCTTGTCCATAAATGCGTTGTAAACGATGCGTACGCACGTTGTAGACGTTTTGTTATTTCCCCACATTTCCCCGGATATATATCATCATCTAGCCGACAAACCGGCACAACTTCTTGAATGGAATTTGTTAAAAAGATTTCATCTGCGCTTTTTAGCTGTTGCAACGAATAAAAACCTTCTTCCACGCGAATGCCCCATGAGTATAGTAAATCGATCACAAACATTCGAGTCACACCGTTCAAAATCCCCGTTTGTACGGAAGGGGTGTACACAACACCATCTTTCACCCAAAAAATGTTAGAAACAATCCCTTCTGCTACACATCCTTCTTCTGTAAGGAAAATGCCTTCCACATTTGGATGATGACCAATTTCCCTTTTACCTAAAATATTGTTTAAATAGTGATGCGATTTTAAGCGAATACACCCTTCTGGCGTATTTCGTTTCACCTGTAAAGTTTTACATACTTTCTCTTCCGCAAAGGCTGGAATAGGTTTCATATACATAATGATCGTCGGATGTGTATATTGTTCCACTTGCAACCCAACATCTCCGATTCCAGCTGAAACGTTTAAACGAACATACGCATCGCGATAACCGTTAGCCTGTAACAATTGAGAAAGAATATGCAAAACATCATTTCGAGTGATAGAACACGAAATGTTGAGCATATCGAGTCCGTTATGAAGACGAACTAAATGATCATCAAGCAAAAATGGATGTCCATCATATACACGAAACGTTTCAAACACCCCAAGCCCATACATAAATCCATGATCAAACGGGGAAATACGGGCATCTTCCTTTTTTACAACTTGTCCATTTACATAAACGAACATAGGACATCACTTTCGTCTATATAGTGTAATGAAATTTTTAAGCATCTCTAAACCATATTCCGTCATGATTGACTCGGGATGAAACTGCACCCCTTCAATCGGCAATGTTTTGTGGCGAATGGCCATAATTTCTCCTTCTTCTGTCCATGCGGAAATGTCAAAGCAATCGGGCAATGTTTCTCTTTTTACAATTAACGAATGATAACGCGTAGCGGTAAACGGATTAGGAATTTGGGTAAAAATCGTCTTCCCGTCATGAAAAACGGGCGATGTTTTCCCGTGCATTAAACGTCCTGCCCGGACAACTTCCCCGCCAAACACTTGCGCAATCGACTGATGACCAAGACATACACCAAAAATCGGGATCTTCCCTGCGAAATATTGAATCGCCTCCATGCTGATACCTGCTTCATTCGGACTGCAAGGACCAGGCGAAATCATTAAAAAATGTGGTTGGAGTTGCTCAATTTGAGCAATCGTTACTTCATCGTTTCGTTTAACGATCAATTCTTCCCCTAATTGCCCTAAATATTGGACTAAGTTATACGTAAATGAATCATAATTATCAATCATTAAAATCATTTTGCTCACCTCATGCTTAATTGTACATACTCTTCTTCGCTCAGCTCTTTTGCTTTCCATAAGGCAAATGCTTTCTTTAAACATTCTTTATATTCATGTTCTGGTTGAGAATCAATAACGATCCCTGCCCCAGCCTGGACATATGCGAGACCATCTTTCGCAATCATCGTTCGAATCGCAATATTTAGCTCCATATCGCCGTTAAATCCGATCCAGCCAATGGAACCTGTGTAAACACCACGTCGAACAGGCTCTAGCTCTTCAATGATTTCCATCGTTCGTACTTTCGGAGCCCCTGTAATCGTTCCACCTGGAAACACAGCTGATATAGCGTCAAACGCATCTTTTCCTTCTGCAAGTCGTCCAGAAACATGGGAGACGAGATGCATTACATGAGAATATTTTTCAATTACCATAAACTCGTCTACGTGTACCGTCCCATATGCACATACACGCCCAAGATCATTACGTTCCAAATCAACAAGCATTAAATGTTCCGCCCGCTCTTTTTCATTTGCTAGTAATGACTGAGCGATTTGTTCATCTTCTTGAATCGTTTTGCCACGTGAACGCGTTCCTGCAATCGGACGTGTACTTACATACTCTCCTCTTTTTTTCACGAGTAGCTCTGGGGAGCCGCTCACGATTTGAAATTCAGGAAAATGCATATACGCCATGTATGGTGATGGATTTAATGTACGTAATTTTTCATAAATCGCAAACGGATGAGTAAGTAACCGTTTCGATTGTCGCACAGACAAGTTCACTTGAAAAACATCACCTTGCGCAATATACGCACGCACTTTTTCGACAGCTTCCATAAACTGATTTTCGCTCATTGACACCGTTTCTTCCTTTTCATAGTTCGGAATAAACGGACGAGAAGCATCGGCAAAGTCCGTTGTCCATAATTGCTCGTACCGTTCAAGACGTTCACGCGCTTGGCTTTCTTCCCCATCTACATAATGAGTAATGAAATAAAGAGATGATTCATCATGGTCATATATAAACACATCGTCAAATACTAAAAAATATAAATCAGGCATGTTTAAATCGTCACGTGCGATCGAAGGGAGCTTTTCAATATAACGTGCACAGTCGTAACTAATGTAGCCGATCGCTCCACCTTGAAAGTCTGGACCTTCCTCTAACTTGTCTATTTCCCATTGATTCAACCATTTTTTTAATGATTGCAATATATTCCCTTCAAACGTCTCTGTACGATGCTTCTGCCACACTGTTAACTTGTCATCTTTTCCAATGACAACCGCAAATGGTTGTAAGCCGATAATACTGTATCGGCCGTCCCGGCCGCTTTCAAGCAAAACATGATGCAACTGTTTTCGCGACAATGCTTTATATTGCGAAAACCAGTCACGTTGTGCGTATGCGATTTTTTTCATCATCGGTCGGCGCTTTCGCTCGCTCAAAGATGTCACTCCTCTCCATCAGTCCATACGCTTATTGTACAACGAACATATAGAAACAATCACGAAAAAAAATTCGGCAAGAATGTCCTTGCCGAATTATTCTTCAAACTGATATAGTGGTGTGCTCAAATAACGTTCGCCGTTACTTGGAATAATCGCTAACACTTTCTTTCCTTTTCCTAATTTTTTCGCCACTTGCAGTGCTACATGAATCGCTGCACCAGATGAAATACCTCCTAAAATACCTTCTTGACGAGCAGCTAGACGAGCAGCTGCAAATGCTTCTTCTGTCTTTACAGTGACGACTTCATCATAAATGGATGTATTTAAAATATCTGGGACGAATCCGGCACCGATACCTTGTATTTTATGCGGACCTGGTTTTCCACCTGAAAGCACAGGAGAGTCAGCTGGTTCAACAGCATAAATTTTAATGTTTGGATATGCTTGGCGCAACACTTCTCCAGCTCCTGTAATCGTTCCACCCGTTCCAATGCCAGCTACAAACGCATCTAATTGATCGCCCATTTGTTCAACGATTTCTTTCCCTGTCGTTAAACGATGCACTTCCGGATTTGCTTCGTTTTTAAATTGTTGCGGCATAAAATAACCGTGCTCTTGTGCAAGCTGCTCTGCTTTTTGAATAGCACCTCGCATCCCTTCGCTTCCTGGGGTTAACACAAGCTCCGCCCCATAAGCGCGAAGTAAGTTACGGCGCTCTAAACTCATCGTATCAGGCATAACAAAAATGGCTTTATATCCTTTTGCAGCAGCAACCATCGCTAAACCAATTCCCGTATTTCCACTTGTCGGTTCAATGATTGTATCCCCAGGCTGAATTTTTCCGGCTTTTTCTGCTGCTTCAATCATCGCAAGCGCAATTCGGTCTTTTACACTGCTTCCCGGATTCATAAACTCTAACTTCAAATATACGTCTGCGCTATTTTCATCAACGATGCGATTTAACTTCACTACCGGTGTTTGACCAATTAACTCTGTAACAGATTGTACTACACGCGCCATTTCATCCACCTCTAATCCCGAGTATTTTTATAGAATTTGTAACCAATTTATCAGTTATTTTCGAAATTGTCAATCATTTATTTTTATTTTGCTAATTTTTTTAACTCCTCAAGATCTTCGGCCGAAAATGTGTACGTTTCATTACAAAAATGACAAGATGCTTCCGCTTTCCCTTCCTCATCAATCATTTGCTGAATTTCTTCCGCCCCTAAGCTAATAATGGCATCTGCTACTCGTTCACGCGAACAACGACAAACAAATGACACGGGCATCGTTTCGAGAATTTTTACATTTTGTTCCCCACCGAGCAGTTCATATAAAATTTGTTCCGGCGTCAAACCACTTTCGATCATTTTGGAGATCGGCGGAATAGTAGCTAAATTTTTTTCAATGTCGGCAATTGTTTTTTCTTCTGTTCCCGGCATGAGTTGTAAAATAAAACCACCAGCCGCTAATATCGTATCATCCGGATTCACTAACACACCAACCCCAACAGACGATGGCGTTTGTTCAGAGGAGACGAAATAGTATGTAAAGTCTTCACCAAGTTCCCCAGATACGAGCGGAACTTGTCCTGTAAAATAATCGCGCAATCCTAAGTCTTTCACTACAGTCAATGTCCCGTTTGTTCCAACCGCCCGAGCAACATCAAGCTTTCCGCTTGCGTTTAACTCAAAATGTACGTGCGGATTTGATACATAGCCGCGCACTTGACCTTTTGCGTTACTATCGACAAGAATATGTCCGATCGGACCTCCGCCCTCAATTTTAATGGTAATTTGACTATCACCTTTTAACATCGCTCCCATCATTACACCTGCCGTCATGGCGCGCCCCAATGCTGCTGAAGCTGTTGGCCACGTTTCATGTCGCCGCTGCGCCTCCTGAACCGTTTCTGTTGTTCGTGCTGCATACGCCCGCACTTGACCATCGTATGCCAACGCTTTTACTAAGTAATCTGCCATTGCTGTCACTCACCTTTCTTGTTTCGCTCATATAACAATTGCAATCCTTTTAACGTTAAAAACGGATCGACGATATCAATCACATTCGATTCATGGGCAATTAGTGATGCTAATCCACCTGTTGCAATTACTTTCGGAGGAATAGTGCTTTTTTCTTTCATCCTTGACACAATCCCTTCTACTTGTCCGACATATCCATATAAAATACCAGCCTGCATCGCACTTACTGTATTTTTCCCAATAATATCGTCTGGACGGGCAATTTCAATACGCGGAAGTTTAGCAGCACGAGAGTAAAGCGCTTCCGTGGAAATCGTAATACCTGGCGCAATAGCTCCCCCCATATATTGTCTATGCTCGTTAATATAACAGTATGTTGTTGCTGTACCGAAATCAACGATAATAAGCGGTGCACCATACAAATGAATGCCCGCTACAGCATTGACAATTCGGTCTGCCCCGACTTCTTTTGGATTGTCATACTTAATGTTCAGCCCTGTTTTAATGCCTGGACCGACAATGAGGGGCTTAATATGAAAGTATTTTGTACACATTCGTTCTAAAGCAAACATAATTGGTGGAACAACGGAAGAAATAATGATGCCGTCAATGTCAGAAAAGTGCAATCCGACATCTTGCAACAACATTTTCACAATCATCCCGTATTCATCTTCTGTTTTGCTTCGGCTCGTTTCAATGCGCCAGTGAAACTTCAGTTCGTCTCCATCATATACACCTAGTACCGTATTTGTGTTTCCAACGTCTAATACAAAAATCATCACTCATCCCCACTTTTCGCAATTTGTTCCTTTTTTCATCATACCATAAGCAGACGGTAAAAAAAGATGCCTCTATAAAAAGAGACACCTTTATTCTTCTTTTTTCGTTTGAATATTTACTTTTACCTCTTCTTGTTTATCACCATTTCGATTTGGTAACGTACCGTGCTCGAACAAATGCTTAATTTGCTCCGCATCAAGCGTTTCAACTTCAAGCAACGTATTCGCAATGAGGTTTAGCTTGTCACGATTTTCTGTTAGTACACGCTTAGCTTTTTCATAACATTCTTTAATAATGCGTTGCATCTCAAGATCAATTTCGTATGCAATTTGATCGCTATAGTTTTGCTCGTTATGCAAATCACGACCTAGAAACACTTGACCATGAGATTGACCAAACTGCATCGGTCCGAGCTTATCGCTCATACCAAACTCCGTAACCATGCGACGGGCGATGCTTGTTGCACGTTGGAAATCGTTATGTGCTCCTGTACTCACTTCGCCAAACACAATTTCCTCCGCGACGCGTCCGCCGAGAAGACCTGTAATCTTATCAAGCAATTCTGGTTTTGTCATAAAATAACGATCTTCTTTCGGCAACATGACCGCATAGCCGCCTGCTTGACCGCGCGGAACGATCGTTACTTTATGTACCATTTCCGCATCAGCAAGCACCATGCCAATGACTGTATGACCTGCTTCGTGATAAGCGACAATTTTTCGTTCTTTTTCAGAAATAACGCGACTTTTCTTAGCAGGACCAGCAATGACGCGATCCGTTGCTTCATCAATATCGCTCATATCAATTTTTTTCTTGTTGCGTCGAGCTGCAACAAGTGCAGCCTCATTTAATAAGTTTTCTAAATCTGCACCAGAAAAACCAGGTGTACGCATCGCAATCGCTTTTAAATCAACAGATTCATCAAGAGGCTTGTTGCGCGCGTGCACACGAAGAACAGCTTCACGTCCTTTCACATCTGGACGATCGACGGTAATTTGACGGTCAAAACGACCTGGACGTAAAAGGGCAGGGTCTAAAATGTCTGGACGGTTTGTTGCGGCGATAATAATAATGCCTTCATTTCCGCTAAATCCATCCATTTCAACAAGCAATTGGTTTAATGTTTGTTCCCTTTCATCGTGGCCTCCACCTAAGCCGGCACCACGTTGACGCCCGACCGCATCAATCTCGTCAATGAAAATGATACAAGGAGCATTTTTCTTCGCTGTTTCAAATAAATCACGCACACGCGAAGCACCGACACCGACAAACATTTCAACGAAATCTGAACCGCTAATAGAGAAAAACGGGACACCTGCTTCTCCAGCAACAGCTCTTGCCAATAACGTTTTCCCTGTTCCTGGTGGTCCGACGAGAAGAACCCCTTTTGGAATGCGAGCGCCAAGCTCGACAAACTTGCGAGGATCTTTTAAAAACTCAACAATTTCAACAAGCTCTTGCTTTTCTTCATCCGCACCGGCAACGTCTTTAAAGCGCACGCGCTTCTTATCTTCGTTATACAGTTTCGCACGGCTTTTACCAAAATTCATCACTCGGCTGCCGCCACCTTGCGCTTGATTTAATAAAAAGAAGAACAAAATAAAAATGATGATAAACGGAATAATGGACGTAAAAAACGTCACCCATCCGCTCGTTTCATCCGCAGGTAGCACTTCTACCTTCGCCTGCTTCGCGGCCTCATCGATTCGCTGAAGAACTTGTGGGCTGTTTGCTACGTATGTCGTAAAAAACTGCCCTTCAGCATAAGTTTTTAATTGCCCGCGAATCTCATAAACGCCTCGTTCTGGCTTCAACGAGACGTACTTTACATCACCATTTTCTAGATGGGTAATGAACGCATCGTACGTCATCCGTTCTGCCCGTTGATTGCCGCCATTCAAAAAGCTCACAACGCCGATGACGACAAGAAAAATAAGTAAGTAAAAGATTGTATTACGGAAAATGCGGTTCATCTCCTACCTCCTCCCACACTTAAAACACGCTATAGTCAATAGTATCATAGAAAAACGTTCCAAAACAAACGATGTGCATGAAAAAATTATTTGCTGTATACTTCTGGCTTTAACACACCGATGTACGGAAGATTTCTGTATTTCTCACAATAGTCTAACCCATAACCGACAACGAATTCATCCGGAACGATAAAACCGATATAATCTGCTTCAATATTCGCTTTGCGGCCAGACGGTTTATCGAGCAAAGTCACGATTTTAATCGATTTTGCTTTGCGATAGCGGAATAAGTCGGCTAAATAACTGAGTGTTAAACCACTATCAATAATATCCTCAATAATGAGCACGTCACGACCTTCAACGGATGTGTTTAAGTCTTTCAAAATTTTCACTTCTCCAGACGATACTGTCGCATTTCCATAACTCGATACATCCATAAAATCAATTTCTAAATATGTATCTATGTGCTTAATTAAGTCTGCCATGAACGGCATCGCACCTTTTAATACACCAACCGCAAGCGGAAAGCGCCCTTCATATTCTTTCGTCAATAATGCTCCTAACTCTTTTACTTTTTGTTGAATTTGTTCTTCAGTAATCAAAATTTTTTCCATATCTTGATGCATACCCATATTCTTTCCTCCTACCATCATTCATTGCTTTTTATAGTGTAATACAATATAGCGATTTTTTGTAATATTTGTTGCTGTATAAACTGATTTTTTTACACCAGGAATCCATATGATGTTCCCGTTGGCATCTTCAACAATTGGCCATTGCTCCCGCTCGTTCGCTGGGATTTTTTCATCAATAAAAATGCGGGACACTTTTTTCGGATGCTCCATTCCTTTTACTTTCATCCGGTCTCCACGCTTTCTCGTTCGAACTCGGAGAGGAAACGCTAATTGATCAACATCAATCACTACACGCTCATCGTCTTCAATGACTGGATAACGATCAACAAACTGACTAGTAAGTTGACATCCGTTTGGTAATACGAGCGTCTCAGGAACACGGAAAAGAAACTCATATTCACTCGTTTGTTCCTGTTGAAACGTAAATGTACACACCTCGTATTGACGAATGACTTTTAAACCATTTGGAAAATGAAGCATACCTGAAGGATGTTGTCGCTTTAAAAAAAGTAACGCTTGGTTTATATGTATAGAAGATAACGACGATGGAACATTCCCATAAAGATAGTTTAATATTAGTTGAATCCCTCTCCTTTGTAAAGGTTTTGGCATGCGCATAAACGAAGGAATGTCGACACGGACGCGCCCTTCTTGCTGGTCAACAACATCTTTCAATTTTTCTTTCGCTAATTGCTCTAAAAACGCTTCATCTTCGCTTATCATCTCGCTAAATTGTTGAACGTGCTCATGAGCACGACTGTTTTCACTTTTTAAAAAAGGGAGAACGTAACGACGAAAACGATTGCGCGTGTAGTCATCTTTGTCATTGCTTGGATCATGACGAGCACGCAAGCCATTTTTATGACAATATTGTTCAATTTGCTGTCGATCAATGCATAAAAAAGGGCGAATAATATATCCGTTGCCAAATGGCCGCTTGATCGGTATGCCTGCATATCCTTTCGATGTGCTTCCGCGCACAAGTCGCATAAGCACCGTTTCCATTTGATCATCACCGTGATGGGCTAAAGCGACACAATGCGCTTTGTACTTATGCATCACTTGTTCAAAAAAAGCGTAGCGGCAATCACGAGCTGCTTCTTGCACCCCTTTTCCCGTTTGCTCCATATACAATTGGACGTTCAGCTGTTCCGCCTCACATATAATACTATGTTGATCGCAAAAATGTTTCACAAAATGCATATCTTCTTCCGACTGTTTTCCTCGCAACATATGATCAACGTGTGCCACAACGATTTGAATGTCATATCGCTCTCGTTCGCTCCATAAAAAATGGAGCAATGCTAACGAATCCGGACCACCCGATACACCAACAACGACGGTCGTATGACGCTCAAGCAATTGATGCTTTTCAATAAATTGATGTACAATGTCTAACATACTCTTCCCTCTTAACAACGTCGTTTTTTACAATCGTACCATATCTCCTTCCTCATACTCAAAACGAACACAGAAAAAATTAAAGAATTTGGACATACAAATAAACGACATACATAAATAAGACGCAAACAAATAAAAACATCGTCTCTACCCAACGAAATTTTTTCTTTTCTTTTACGTGCACGACTCTCTCTCCTCGTTTTTTTTCTGTCTGCATAGACGGTTGTTGCATACATTGCAATAACTCTTTTCTCATTTCGTAAGCGCAAGTATACTTTCCATCTAGTGCACGCCATAATATTTTTTCATATGTTTTTAAATATGGGTGGGAAGAGATCATGAGACGCAACTGCTCTCGTCCGTTTTCTTTTCTTTCAAATCGCTTTAGATAACACATATTAATCATAATCATCGCTACGGCAAACAAATCATACGACGGCTCTGCTTTTCTTGTTCCCATTCCCCAATACCCTCGATCAAAAAACTCTGTAAATTCTTTAATCGCTCTCCCGCGAATCGTCGTCCCCCCCACATCAATTAGCCTAACTTTTGGAACCTTTCCGGAAACAATTAAATTTTCTGGTTTTAAATCACCAAACACCCATCCTTTTTCATGTAACTTATGCAAATCACCTAGCAGCTGCAATATAATAACAATAATCCATTCTTTCCCGCGTTTTTGAATAAAAGTTAACAAATCATCCCCTTCAATATACTCCATCACATAAAATGAATGAATCTTTTTTTCTTGCGGATGAATCCAATCATCTACATCTAATAAACAAGGTCCGAGGGCGACTCCCTGGACCTCTGAAAATCGTTTCAGTACATTTACTTCTGACATCATGGCTGTTGCTTGGCTGCTTATTTTTAGCGCGACAAACGTTCGTCCTTCTTTCGCTAAATAAACAACTCCGTTTGCTCCTTTACCGAGCTGCTTAATAATTTCATAGCGATGTTTATGCCACTTTCCTTGTATAACCGTTCCTGTTCGGATGTTACATAGACTGTTCGATGTATACATCGTCATCACCATCGTGAGTAAATAAGCTTTTTAATGAACGTCTTTTTTGGAATTGTTGTAGCGCCTCGCGGATGGCTGGACCGGTCGGTGTAATTCCCCCGGATGTTAGCTTCGGAAACACACTTGAAATCGACTCCATTTTCGGTGTCCAATCTAAAATGCGGTCCACTTCTCCTTTTTTCCCGGGAAATACGAAAACAGAAAACTCATTATTTCCCAAACGAGCATTTAAACTAATCGATAAATCTAACAATGCTTCTTTCACTGTTTGCAACTTCGTCTTCATACTCCCGCTTGTATCTACTAATATTAGAACTTGTAAGTTAACGGTTTCCCCTAATTCTTCGACAACTTCCATCACTTCTCCCCTTTTTTCTGGTGGGAGTTGCTCGATCGAAGCTTGCGATCCTAAAATTTGTTTCAACTCTCGATTAATGACCCCTTGCAACGTCTGTGTCATCGCTTTTCTTGTTACCATTTGGACCGTCTGTGACAATTGTTTAGCATACACGACTTGACTAATCCCACCACCCGATTGAGCAATCCCTTCAATTTCACGCAACCCTTGCTCATCAATAATGTCTTGGTCAAGAACACCGATCACATTTACTGTAATTCCTTGTTCTTTCGCTAATGCCGCCATAGCAATTGGATCTTCACCATGATTAGAACAACCATCTGTAATTAATAAAATTTGACGTAACGTTCCTTTTCTCATACGTTCATCCCCTCCGAAAAAAGTAGTATACTCCCATCATCGACGTTCAGAGGGGATTTTATACCTTTATTTCATATATTGATATGCCGGAATGACCGCCCATTTCGGTGTATTATGCTTAATGCGCGCAACAACAATTGTCATATCATCTTCAATTTCTCCCCCGTTGACACGAATAACCTCTTCTAAAAGCAACTCTGATACTTCTTGGGGATCATTCGTTTTTAATTCTTTAATTTTTCGTTTCATCCATACATCATGATTTTCAATGTGCGACACTCCATCTAAAATGCCGTCGCTCATCATAATAAGCAAATCGCCTGCTTTTAATTGCTCTTCAATCATTTCAAACTCTACTCCAGTAATAATACCAATTGGCAAATTGCTCGATTCGATTTTCATCACGTTGTTTCCCCGTTTAATAAAGCTTGGTGAAGACCCGACTTTCAAAAATTTTGTCGTTGCATTTTGCAAATCGACAATCGCTAAATCTAACGTCGAAAAAATTTCCTCTGTCGTCCGTAAAGCTAAAATAGAGTTAATAGATTTAATCGCAATTCGTTCTTCAATCCCTGATTGTAAAATTTTTTGTAGTAGCTTGAGCGTTTCTTTACTTTCATAATGCGCTCGTTCACCATTCCCCATTCCGTCGCTAATAGCTAACGCATATTTTCCTCCGCCAATTTCCATCATTGCATAGCTATCACCTGAAATGAATCCACCCCCCTTTGCAACATACGCAACACCTGTGTCAATGACAAACGCTTTCGAAGAACTGAACGCCACTCGACAATCTCCGTTTGGATATATAGAACAATCTTCTTTTTTTACAACGATCGTCTCACCTAAAATATCAGATAGCATCGGTGCAATAAGCTTTTCGCACTCCCCTCTTCCGTCGCAATACGGAACGACCATCTCAATGTCAACGCTTCCTTTGTCTAAACTATAAATTTCAACATCATTTACATCGACCCCAAACTGTTGAAGGGCATGTAAAATTTGTTCTTCCTGAACATAATAATTTTCACGTTCTTTTTGAATTTCTTTCGCGAAGTCTTCCATGACTTGCGATACACCTAATAACTGTTCTGCCACAAGCCTTCTACTCTCTTTCATTTGTTGCTTTAGTTTTTTATTGGCTTTATAAAATGACACGTCTTTTTCAATAATTTGAACGACTTTATTTGCTTTCACACAATGTTTATTCCATTCGCGTAACAACTTCGTATTCGTCATTTGATCATTTTCGCCTGCTTCTTGCATAATCTTTTTCATATAATCATATGTTTTATCAAAATGGGTCATCCAACATTGGTCTTTCTTAAAACATGTTTGACACGTTTTAGCAGCAACATCGCTCAAAAAGTAATCAATTTCACGCTCTTCCTCTTCCTCGTGTGTAAGCACACCGTATGAGGAGAAACTTTTCGATAGCGCTTGAAACACATGAGAAAATTGTTCGACTCGCTGAGCTGTAACATCGCGAATTTTTCTTACATATTGTTGTTGCTCATTCGTATGCTCAACCGTTCCCGGCACATACTTCGCCATTTTGCTCGTTAACGATTGTGGCGTCATCAAGAAAAGTAAAACCGCAAATAACGACTCGACGACATTTGGCACAATGTTCGCTACCCCTTCGCTATAAAGGGTGATTAACAATGTGGCAACGACTAGCCCAAATGAAACACCTAGCTTTCTCCCTTCTTTTAATAGCCCACCAAGCAATCCAGCGAATGCTAGTAGACTCATTTGGTATAAATTTGATACATTCGCTAAACTTAAAATGAGCCCTGTCACAACACCAACAGTTGAACCGACGGTCGCACCAGCAACAAAAGCAAACAAAAGCAATAAATAGCGTGACGCAACATGTTCTAGTGAAAGATCATAAATGGACCAACCAACCATCCCTGTCATCATCGAAGCAAGAAGAATGACAAAAGAAATGACTTCTTCTGGCTTTAACGTTTGTTTATATTTTTGATGGTCAAATAACGGAACACTTTGTAAAAAAATGAGTGTTAAGATGGAGGCAAGACCTGCTTCAATAATCATCATCATTCCTTCGTATATCGTCCATTCATCATTCCACGTATAAATCATAATCATCTTCGCAAACAAAGAGGCAGAAAACACGACAACTGGCAATCTTTTCGGCGGAGCATCAATCCAGTACAACAAACGATAAAAAATGAGAAACATAACGATCGAAGCAACTATAAATAGAGAGGTGTAAAAAGAAATGGTCAACGATCCCGCAAATAGAGCAATAAACACAAATCCTAACTTATCACGACGAAGTAAATAAATGGACGCAAAAAAAGGTAAAGCAAACGGTGTCATTTTTGTTAAAATGAGAGCTCGTCCAAGCAAAAAACCGATGATTAAAAACAAAAACCCTTGCTGAAATAACAAATGACTTAAACGAACCGTAAACCGTTGAAACCACTGAGAAACTGTTGTTTTTGTCCCACTTAAAGGTACTTCCGCCATTCGATTGACTAACTTCCGTTCTAATCTCTCCATATTTACCCTCTCCCTTTTTTTCATATATTCGTCTATTAACTCGTATTATACAGACTGAATTATCAAAATTTTGTCAAAAAAAGAAGGTTAACTATATAAATCTTTCGACGGAATACCACAAAAAACGGGTTATGCAAACAAAAAAACACCAATTTCGTGACGAAATTGGTGTTTTTTGATGACCCGTACGGGATTCGAACCCGTGTTACCGCCGTGAAAGGGCGGTGTCTTAACCACTTGACCAACGGGCCACTATATAATTTGGTAGCGGCGGAGGGAATCGAACCCCCGACCTCACGGGTATGAACCGTACGCTCTAGCCAGCTGAGCTACGCCGCCATGCAACGACATTAGTTATACTAACACGTTCTTTAAACAAAGTCAATAGTTTTTTCACTATGAAATTCAAACGAAAAAGCATCCACTCATGAAATGGATGCTTATATGAACTGCCTCATGTTTCGTTCGGCAGCAAGTTAACCGCGTCGAGCACCACGACCTCCTCGTTTCGATTCAGTATGGCGTTTAAGGGATGCTAAACGATCTTCACTTTCTTTCAAGAAACGGCTAATTTTTTGCTCAAAGCTTTCTTTTGAAGCGCGATCATTTCCTTTATTGCGCGGACGTGAAGCTTGTTCTTTTGCCTTTTTGATCGATAAGCCAATCTTTCCATCCTTCTCAACATTAATGACACGAACTTCAACAACATCGCCTACTTTAAGATGTTCGTTAATGTCTTTTACATAGCTGTCAGCTACTTCACTAATGTGCACTAAGCCTGTCGCGCCTTCTGGTAACTCAACAAACGCTCCGAATTTAGTAATGCCCGTTACTTTTCCCTGTAACTTGCTGCCTACTTCAATTGACATAAAAAAAGTGCTCCTCCTTAAAATCTGAAAAATCGTTTCTTTCATTATACATAATGAAAAAAACAAGTGTCAATAAGCCTTCTGCCTATCTCTTTTACTCATCAGGGGTGATGAAAATAATTTCTCCTTCTTTCGACAGAAAATATTGTTTTCGAGCCAATTCGGCAATATATTTATCATCGTTTAATTTTTCGATCTCTTCTTTTAATCTTTTTTCATCTTTTTGCAACGTGCGCAACTTTTCCTCTAGCTGCTCTTTTATTTTTATTTGTTGATCGATTGCGGAAGATTGTTCCATCATCGTATATAAAAACAGCGAAGAAGCGGCTAACGCCAGCGTTGCCACAAGGCTAAAACGAATAACAGTTTTTTTGCGACGTCGCGCCTTTTTATGTTCTTGTTTTTCTTGTTGAATAACATACGACGTTTGAATTTTTTTTACTTTGCTTTTTTGCGGGGCGCCCATGTTTTTCACCGCTCCTTCTTCATTACCCTTTTTTTCTGAATATATTCGTGATTTTGGCGAGAAACCCTTTTCCAATATGAAAGAAACGTCCAGCCGCTGCTTGAAAGCGAAGCGGAGTTTTTCGCCAAATGAAACGTCCAATCCATATAAAAGGTTGCAATAAAAAGCGTATACATACATATACGACTTTATATAAAATTTTACCAACAGATAAAATAAAATGACAAGTAGCGATCAATAAAAAAACAAAAAAACGGTAAAGAAGTCGCAGTGGAAGCACGATGATGTAATAAAATAATCGAATAATTAAACGATATAACGTCACAGCGATGCGAATGATATGTTGCAACAAGCGAACGTACATATTTTGAAATAACGCTTGGTAAGCAGCGTACCCACATAAAATAGCTAAAAAAATGTACAAGCGAATCTGTCCATGATTAACGAGCAATAACGTGTAAAATACATATGACGCTTGCACGACCCAAAAAAGAATATCTGCAATCCATACGATCAGCCGATGACGTTCGGAACGATTGAATATATGTGCGTATGTATCAAAAGATGCACCGATGACGATCCCTGTTCCAATCATCGCAAGCAAAGTCGTAAATTGCACATGTAAACTCATTTAAACAACTTGCTAAAGAATCCTTTAGCTTTCTCCGTATGATGTTCGTCCAAATAAACGATCTCGAAAATCTTTCCCTTAATTGACACAATTCCTTTATCTACATCTAAGTTTTTCATTTGTAAACCTTGTCCTTTAATAGACAAAAAACCCATAACCGTTTCTAATAAAAATTCTTCATTATCAAAGCTTTCAACTTGCTTAACACCTGTAATTTCTAACATGCGGCGACCGCGCATCATAATGTCGTGTTCTTGAACCGGTCCTTTATTTCCGATATTTTGTGTCATCATTGTCTCCCCCTCACAACGATCATTTGTACAAGTGTATGAGGGGGGAAAATGGTTTAGAACAAGCTATTCCACTCGCTCTTCTTTTATGATCTCGTATAAGGCACTCGCTTCTTCTTTTTTCGCATGCTCTTGCAATCCGAGCACTTTTACTGTCACATGTTTTTGACCAAATTGAATCATCATTTCATCGCCTATTTTTACTGTTGAACTTGCTTTTGCTTGTTGACCGTTAATGAATACACGTCCTTGCTCAGCTACTTCTTTCGCCAATGTTCTTCTTTTAATAAGTCGAGAAACTTTTAAAAACTTATCGAGTCGCATATTATATTCCCTCCCTTTTTGCTTCTTCCCATATTTCATCTAGCTGCTCTAGCGAATATGAACTCCAATCTTTTCTACTTTGTTTTACTTTTTGTTCGATGTATTGAAAACGACGGTAAAACTTTTCGTTCGCCATCGCCAATGCCTCTTCAGGATTGACTTTATAGTATCGACATACGTTAATA
Source organism: Anoxybacillus dikiliensis (assembly GCF_050613275.1). GTDB lineage: Bacteria > Bacillota > Bacilli > Bacillales > Anoxybacillaceae > Anoxybacillus. The sequence goes on along the minus strand of NZ_CP187112.1, from coordinate 63,680 downwards.
AACGCAAAAAATAAATCGCCAAACTCCATTTTTAACTTTTGTTCATCCATGCAATTGGCTTCTTGTTTCACTTCATTCATTTCTTCTTCTACTTTATGCCACATCGACTCTACTTCCAACCAGTCAAATCCGACTTCCGCCGCCTTTTTTTGATATTCATATGCCCGCAATGTACCTGGTAACGCTTTAGCTACATCGTCAAGCAATGAAAGAGACTCTCTTGCTTTTTCCTTCTGCTTTATCGCTTGCCAGTTACGTACAACCTCTTCAGCATGCTCGACATGAACATCCCCAAACACGTGTGGATGACGGCGAATCATTTTTTCTGTAACGGTGCGAATGACATCATCAATCGAAAACATTCCTTCATCTTCTCCAATTTGAGCATGAAGCATGACTTGTAGTAATACGTCGCCGAGCTCTTCAACCATGTTTTCGTCGTCTTGCTGATCAATTGCATCAAGAAGCTCATATGCTTCTTCGAGCAAATATTTTTTCAGCGACTCGTGTGTTTGTTTCCGATCCCAAGGGCAACCATTCGGGCCACGCAACGTCGCAATGACACGTCGTAAAGTAATGAAATCATGGTACAAAAGCTCATCAGTTTCTACTTTCGGTACATAAACGCTCGTTAAATTGTTAACCGTCATCCCCCGATCAAGCTCGTACAGTGGAACTTTTTCGATGCGCTCTTGCTTACTTCCTGCTGCATAAACGATAAAAACCGGATAATCGTGCGGTAATTTTTCTAATAGAGCTAATTTAACATCGGATGCAATAAACGAGTCATATACTTGGCAAAAAATGATGTGATTTCTCAATTGAATTTCGTCCGGTTGAAATGAAGTCGCATCAATAAATTGAAATCCTTCAATCGGATCGAGACCAACTGCGTTAAATAGGGCATCAAGAAAGCTCTGTCCCCCTTCAATGCGAACGGATATATGATCTCGTTTTTCAAGCAATAACTTTACTGTGCGCTCAGCAACAAGTGGATGTCCTGGCACAGCATATACGATATCCCCTTTTTTTGCTTCTTCACATAAATAAGCAACGATATGTTCATACACTTGTTCAAATTGATCATATTTTTCATATATATCGTCAAACGATTGAGCGTATATTCCTTCTGCCTCTAATTGTGCAACAGCAGGATGATCTTTTGTCCGTAAAAAGAGGCGCTCTGCTTGTTTTAACGTACGGTACACACCTAAAGACAACTGATCTATATCTCCTGCCCCAAGACCGACAATTGTGATTGTGCCCATGACTATCCAGCCTTTCTTTGTTTGATGTTTGTTAAATAACGACCAAATGGAATAGAAAGTAATTCTTTCTCAGCGAAAACTCCCTTTTTAACGACCATTATAATATAAACAAGCGCCCCTATAAAAACGCCAACAATTGCTTGAAGCGATGAAAATAGCCTTCCTTGATGAACAGGTAACTCGTTCGTTAACATGATGTATCCGATTAAAATGATTGCCATCACCGCAGCCGCTTGCATCGTCTGAATGACTGTAACGAATGAAAGCAACGGACGAGACATTTGTTTTTGCACATAAAAAAGAGCGATTGTACACATGACAACATATGCGATGAATGTCGCCATTGCCGCCCCAACCGTATGCCATAAAGGAACAAGATATATATTTAACACCCACTTGGTTATCATCCCGATACATACGATGAAAAGGGGGCGAAATACATCTCCAAATCCTTGTAAAATCGCAATAAACGTTAACGTTAAAGAAGTAAAAAGAATACAAACGGACAAAATCGTTAGCTCGATCGCACCAGCATGATCTTTAAACAACATGATATTCGCTTGTTTTAATATACAAACTAAACCAACTGCTGCCCCCAATCCAATAACAAAAGCTACACGAACAGCTGTATATACCCCTTCACGTTGTACTTGTTTGTGTGATAACATCGGCACAAGCGCTAACGAAAAAGAAGTAGCTGCTACGGTTCCAAGTTGAATGAACGGTTGACCACGATCATAAATTCCTTTCGCCGTTTTAGCTAGCTCATGTAATCCTGCTTGTTGCAACAAAGGTAAAAGAGTAAATGAGTCAACGAGCTGCATTAAAACGAGCATCATGTTTGCTAAGCAAATCGTCACTCCATGAATCGCTAAAAATGACAGCACTTTTCTTTTTTCCTGTTTTGGCAACTGTATTCCCGTATAGGCGTTCATTCGTCTTCGCAACATATACGCAACGAGAACAAAAAGCGCTGCAAAACTTCCTATGAGCGAGCCAAACATCGCACCAGCCCCTGCTTCATAAACGGTAAATCCGCGATGAAGCAAAAGAAAAGATAGAAACAAAATGGTTACTACACGTATGGACTGCTCCACAACTTGTGAAACAGCTGTCGGAACCATCTCCTCTCTCCCTTGAAAATATCCGCGCAAAACAGAAATGAACGGGAGGAGCAAAAAGGCAAACGAAATCACACGAATGAGCGAAGCTAATTGATCATCTCCCATCATGATCGCAAGAAAAGAAGCGCCAAAATACAAAATGGAAAACACGATAACGCTGATGAATGATAAAAAATAAAAAGAAAGCCGCACAACCGGAAACTCATATGTTGGCTGTTTATTTTCAGCAATCAGTTTTGAAATCGCAACAGGGTATCCATACATTGATAAAGCAAGAAAAATACCGTAAAATGGATAAACTTGTTGGTAAATATAAAATCCAACATCGCCCGCAATATTTTGATACGGAATGCGATAAAAAGCACTCAATATTTTTGTAAATAAGGCGGCAAGCGTCAATATGAACGCTCCACGCAACCAGTCTTTTCTTTCCATAGCCTTTCACCTTTTCAATTGCGTATAATGGTACATCAAAAAAAGGTAGCGAGATGCTACCTTTATTGTTCCATTTGACGAGCGAGGAAGCTCGCTGCTGTTTCTGCAGCTTTATGCTCCACTTCGCCAAGTGTTTTATCTTTTGAGAAAATAATGACTGCCCCGATCGGATCTCCTCCGGCAATAATCGGTGCAATCACGTATGATTGCATATGCTCTTCATGGGCTTGGGCAAATGACACGTTTGTTTCTTCCGTATGCAAAACGGATTGGCGATCTTCCATCACTTTTTCAACAAGTTCACTTACGCTTTTGTTTAAATATTCTTTTTTCGATCCACCTGCTACTGCAATAAATACATCGCGATCACAAATGAGCACAGGTTGTCCTAAGCTGTCAAATAGAGCCTCGGCGTACTCTTTTGCAAAGTCGCCTAGTTCACTAATCGGCGAATACTTTTTTAAAATGACCTCACCATCACGGTCAACAAATATTTCAAGCGGGTCTCCTTCACGAATGCGAAGTGTTCTGCGAATTTCTTTTGGGATTACTACTCGTCCTAAATCATCGATTCGTCGAACAATACCTGTTGCTTTCATCTATCGATGCCTCACTTTCATGTAGTTATTAAAAATGGCACTGGTGAAGCAGTTGAATAATTCACCATTGTTGTGATTAGTATCCGTAACAAGCGAAGTTATATACACAATGAAGGGGGATTTTTTTTAAAAAGTGAAAATCCCCCATCTTCATCATTGCCACTTATTTATAAACAGTAAACATGCATTAATCAATTATTTTTTAGCATATTTTAACCCTTTTAGCAACTCATAAATGATCATCATCCATTGTTGTGGTTTCATTCCTTTCGTATGAACGACAATTTTAAATTGATCGCCGTCCATGCCAAACCCAACGTCTCTTCCGTACGGTTCACCGAGTTTAAACAATTTGCTGACATCAATTTGCTTTGTCGTTTCTTGTGAGAACAAAATCGTAATTTCTTGTTTCGTTTGCTTAATGGACTGAACGAGATGCTGTTTTGCGTATATTTTCATTTCTGCAATTTGGAATAAATACGCCACTTCATCTGGATACTCACCGAAACGATCTAACATTTCTTCTCGCAATTGTTCAAGTTCCTCTAACGAGTCAAGTGCGCGGAATCGTTTATACATCTCAATTTTTTGTTGTTCATTAGAAATGTAATGCTCTGGAATATACGCATCAACTTCTACATCAATTTCTACTTCAAACGGTTTTTCTTGCTTCATTCCTCGTCGTTCCTCAATAGCTTCTTTCAACATTTGAGAATAAAGCTCAAAACCAACGGAATCAATGAACCCGTGTTGCTGTGCCCCTAATAAATTTCCAGCTCCTCGAATAGACAAATCGCGCATCGCAATTTTAAACCCCGATCCGAGCTCTGTAAATTCCTTAATTGCTTGCAAGCGTTTTTCAGCTATTTCATTTAGCACTTTATCTTTTCGATACGTAAAATACGCATACGCAATACGATTGGAACGTCCCACTCGCCCACGCAATTGATATAGTTGGGAAAGACCCATTTTGTCAGCATCATAAACAATTAACGTATTTACATTTGGAATGTCGACGCCTGTTTCAATAATCGTCGTGCTTACTAACACATCGTACTGTCCTTCTAAAAACGCAAGCATAACCGCCTCTAATTCATGTTCGGACATTCTTCCGTGCGCATACGTGACGCGCGCATCAGGTACGAGCATCGCGATTTCTTCTGCTTTGCGATCGATATCTTCAATGCGATTATAAAGGAAAAATACTTGTCCTCCGCGCGCCATTTCGCGCTCAATCGCTTCTCGCACAATGATCGGGCTATATTCCATGACATACGTTTGTACGGGGAAACGATTTTCCGGAGGTGTCTCGATGACAGATAAATCGCGGACACCGATGAGCGACATATGCAACGTACGTGGGATCGGTGTAGCGGTTAATGTTAATACATCGATATTTGTTTTTAATTGTTTAATTTTTTCTTTATGAGCAACACCAAATCGTTGTTCCTCGTCAATAATTAATAAACCTAAATCTTTAAACGATACGTCTTTTGATAAAAGCCGATGCGTACCAATCACCATATCGATTGTGCCGTCCTTTAAGCCTTGGATCGTTTCCGCTTGCTGTTTTTTTGTACGGAAACGACTTAATAAACCGACGTTAATCGGATATCCTTGGAACCGTTCACGGACCGTTTCATAATGTTGCTGGGCTAAAATGGTCGTTGGCACGAGAAATGCGACTTGTTTTCCGTCCATAATCGCTTTAAATGCGGCCCGCAATGCTACTTCTGTTTTTCCATAACCAACATCCCCACATAATAACCGATCCATCGGGCGCTCGCTTTCCATATCTCGTTTAATTTCACGAATCGAACGAAGCTGATCTTCCGTTTCTTGATACGGAAACGCCGCTTCAAATTCCCGTTGCATTTCATTATCAGGTGAGAAGGCATATCCTTTGCTCGCTTCTCGCTCCGCGTACAATTTCATTAAATCTTCGGCAATATTTTGAACGGAAGACTCTACTTTCTTTTTCACTTTCTTCCATTCTGTTCCGCCTAGTTTATAAATTTTCGGTTCTTTTCCTTCTGACCCAACATATTTTTGGACGAGATCCATTTGATCAACAGGAACGTATAATGTATCATTCCCTTGATATTGAATATGAATGTAATCTTTATGGATTCCGTTAATTTCTAGCGTTTCGATTCCTAAATATTTCCCGATTCCGTGATTGACGTGAACGACATAGTCACCAACTTTTAAGTCCGTATAACTTTTAATACGTTCAGCATTCGACAATTTTTGACGTCGCACAGGACGTTTCAGTCGTTTTTTAAATAGCTCCTCTTCGGTGATGACGGCAAGCTTTTGCATCGACAATTCAAATCCTGCAACGAGCCCAGACGGAACGATTTGACATTTCCCATGTAATAATGCATCGTCTTTTCCGATTTGAATGGCATAAATCTCATAATCTTCCAACGTTCGTTTCAGCTTTTTCGCCCGTTCTTCGTCCCCTGCTAGCAACACAACCGCATAGTTTCCCTTTTGCCAACGTTCGATTTCCACCTTTAACAATTGCATTTGACTATAGAACACTTGCATTTGTTTGCAAGATATATTGACAATATTTTGCGGGTGTGTATGGGGGATATGACGTAAAAATAAAGACAAATAAATCGTTTGCCTCATCCGTTTTTGTAGTACTTCGGGGAACGAATGAGAAATCGATACGTTTTGTACGATTTTTCCTTCTTCCAATAAGTTCGTATACCACTCTGCCTCTTCTTGCTCGAGTTTTTCTGCTACTTCTTGAATGCGACTCATTTCATCAATGATAACCACACCGTTGTCTGGAATATAATCTAGCAAACTCGCAGCCGAAGGGTAAAAGAACGAAAAATACTTGTACATTTCTTCGATTGATTTTCCATTTTTCAGCTGTTCCAATTCAAACGACATATGTTCGTATAAACGATTTTTCGTCTTTTCATCATGAATATGTTGCAACGTATCATGGAATTGTACTTCTAGCTTTTGAATAGCTTCAGTCATATGTTGTTGTTCAATAATAAGTTCCGTCGCTGGACCGATGAATACCTCATCTATTTCAGCTACCGAACGTTGATCGTCAACTGCAAACGTCCGAATCGACTCAATTTCAATATCAAATAACTCAATGCGATAAGGAAGTTCTGCAGTGAGGGGATAAATATCAATAATGCCTCCCCGAACGCTAAATTCCCCTGGAGTCGAAACGACTGATACACGCTCATATCCCATCGCGACAAATTGTTTTAAACAACGTTCAACGTCCACTTGCCCACCAACGCGAAAATGAAGTTGATAACGTTCCCATACATCTTTTGGTGGAAGTAGTCGTCGCAATGCGGCAATTGGCGCGATGACGATTCCTTTTTTCCGTTCACACCAATAGTTTAATACTTCTAAACGTTGTGCTCTCAATTCTGGACTAGCTACAGCTAATTCAGCTGCAATTAATTCATTGACGGGATAAAGAAACACTTCCTCCTCATCCACTAATTGAATTAGATCGTCATATATTTTTTGTGCTTGAAATAAATTATGCGTTACGATGCATAAAGGCCGTTCTGTCTCCTCATACAAAGAAGAGATAAAAACAGAACGAGCCGAGCCAGATAAACCTGTTACAAGCTGTTCTTTTAACCCACTACGAATGCCTTCTGCAACCGATTGCATGTCCGCATGATTGATAAAATATTGTCGTAAGCCCCGCAAAAAACTCCCTCCTCTCCAAACATAAATACAAAAACGCTTTGGGAGCCCCAAAGCCAATTATTGAATAAACTTTTCATATTGATGAAGATCAGGGTTCTGATCTAATGCTTCTTGGCAATGTTCACAAATAGACTTTACGTAAATTTCTCCTGAAGGGAGATATTGAATCATATCTAATCGTTCTTCTTCCGTTAACTGATGAAAACCTAATTGCTCATCTTCTAAATCAAGCATATCAAGCGTTCCCATTTTCATGCCGCAATGACGGCAATAATAGTGTAATGCCATATCATATCCCCTCCTAAATGGTTAATTGAATCGAATACATTTTGAACCATTTAGGAGGAATTTATTCAATTACTTATTGAATTCATTCATCACTTGAGCGAACGGAATGTGTAACGATCGCTCGCACGCATCAGCTGCCTTTTGAATGGCTTGATCAATATTTATTTTTTCTTCAGCTGTAAACCGACCTAACACGTAGTCGCTCACTTTCATGCCATTTTTCGGACGATCGATACCGATGCGGATACGTTTAAATTGCTCTGTCTTCAAATGATGAATAAGTGATTTCATCCCATTATGTCCGCCTGCACTTCCCTTCGGGCGTAAGCGAACCGTCCCTGTCGGTAAGTCTAAGTCGTCATAAATGACAATTACATCATCAACATCAATGTCATAATAATCCATCAACGGCCGAACACACTCGCCCGATAAGTTCATATATGTAAGCGGTTTGCATAATATGACTTTTTCTCCTGAAATGATACCACTTGCGAATATACCTTGAAACTTCGTTTGATTAAGGGCAAAACCCCAGCGATGAGCAAGTTCGTCAACGACCATAAAGCCTACATTATGTCTCGTTTGCTCATACTCTTTCCCGGGGTTGCCCAAACCAACAAACAGTTTTGCCATTTCCCCTGCTCCTTCTCTCCATACTGCAAAAGACGTAACCAATGATGGCTACGTCCGTCACGGCGTTGTTTCGCGTCCTTCTTCCGATTCCGGTTTTCCTGGCTCTTGCTCCTCACCGCTATGAATTTCTTCTTCTTGCTTCGGTGGCAAGATCGACGCGATCACTTCTGTCGGATCATGATTCATTTCGTAAACACCGTTCGTTTGAATATGTGAAACTGTAATAACATCGCCTACTTGTAAATTTGTTATGTCTATATCGATGGACGGCGGAATATTTGAAGGTAGCGCCCGAATGGACAATTGATGCATCGCCTGCTGCAGTACACCACCGTCTTTTACACCTGCCGCTTCACCAACCAAATGAATAGGAACGTGAACATCAATTTCTGTCTTTGCATCAACCGCTAAAAAGTCAATATGAATGACATCATGGCGAATCGGATGCTTTTGCATATCACGAACGATGATGCGAATATGATCGTCATTTAGCTTCGCGTCTAAAAGACCGCTCCCGCCAACAGCCCGCCATTGTTTCAAAAACTCGGCGGCATCAACAAAAACCGATTGGCTATTCGTTTTTTTTCCGTACAAAACAGCTGGGATGTGACCGTGTTTTCGCATTTGTTTCACATAAGAACGTCGATGATCTGTACGTAATTGAAGTTGTAACAATGAAATCACCTTCCTATTTTAGAATCGCTCATAGCTTCCCCTAAAATAGGAAGGTCTAAACGCCATTAATCGAACAATGCGCTAATCGATTGTTCTTCGTGTACGCGAATAATTGCTTCACCGATAAGCGGGGCAACAGATAGCTCTACAATTTTATTCGTTTTCTTCTCTTCAGGAATAGCAATCGTATTTGTTACAACAAGCTCTTTAATTTTTGAGTTTTGAATGCGTTCAATTGCTGGACCTGATAGAACTGGGTGCGTACAACATGCATATACTTCTTTTGCCCCATGCTCAGCTAACGCATTTGCTGCTAAAGTAATCGTTCCAGCTGTATCAATAATATCGTCCACTAAAATCGTCGTTTTCCCTTGCACATTACCAATAATGTTCATCACTTCCGCCACATTTGGTCTTGGACGGCGTTTGTCAATAATGGCGATAGGTGCTTTCAGGCGATCTGCCATTTTCCGTGCGCGCGTCACACCGCCGTGGTCTGGAGAAACAATGACAATGTCATCAAGTTGTTTTTCTTTAAAGTAATCTGCTAAAATCGGCACACCCATTAAGTGGTCGATTGGAATATCAAAAAATCCTTGAATTTGTGGTGCGTGCAAATCAAGTGTAATGACGCGAGAAGCACCAGCTGTTTCTAATAAATTGGCAACCAACTTTGCAGTGATCGGCTCGCGAGAACGGGCTTTCCGATCTTGGCGAGCATATCCGTAGTACGGTATAACGATATTAATGGTTTTGGCAGACGCCCGCTTTAATGCGTCAATCATAATGAGTAATTCCATTAAATGTTCATTCACAGGGGCGCTTGTTGATTGAATGACGTACACATCGCAACCACGAATGCTCTCTTCAATATTGATTTGAATTTCTCCATCGCTAAAACGGGAAACGGAGCATTTTCCTAGTTCAACACCAATGACTTTTGCGATTTCTCGAGCTAAAATCGGATTCGAATTTAACGAAAATAACTTTAAATTAGAATTCAAATACTGAGACATGGGTAAGTAAACCTCCATTAGGATTTTTTCTTCGCTTGCAGACGTTCAACATAATTTTCTTTATTGATTTGCCGAGCGCGAGCGATGGCTAAAGCTTCATTAGGTACATCATCAGTGATGGTGGAGCCAGCCGCTACATACGCCCCTCTTCCTACAACAACGGGAGCAACTAAGTTTGAGTTACAGCCGATGAACGCACCGTCTTCAATTTTTGTCACATATTTATTTACCCCATCATAATTTACTGTGATCGTACCGCAACCGATATTGACATCAGCGCCTACTTCAGCATCCCCGATATAGCTTAAGTGCGATGCTTTACTTCCATTTCCAAACGTCGCTTTTTTAATTTCGACAAAGTTTCCAATTCTCACATCGTCTCCAATTTTACATAGTGGACGAATGTGGGCAAACGGACCGATCGTTACATCTTTGCCTACTTCGCTATCGTGTACAACAGAATGACGAATCGATGTATTGTCACCAATACGACTATTTTTAATGTCGCTATTCGGTCCGATGATGCAATTTTCACCAATTACCGTATCGCCTTCAATCCATGTCCCAGGATAAATGATCGTATCCTGTCCAATGTGCACATCAGGTGCTATATACGTATGCTCAGGATCAATGATTGTCACGCCATTTGCCATATGTTTACGATGAATGCGCATACGCATAATTTTTTCTGCTTGCGCAAGTGCAATGCGGTCATTCACACCTAACGTTTCTTCAAATATTGGTGTTTCGTACGCTGAAATGATTTCGCCTTGTTTTTTCAAAATTTCGATGACATCTGGCAAATAATATTCCCCTTGCGCATTATCGTTCGACACTTTCGTCAGCGCTTCAAATAGCGCACGATTATCAAAGCAATACGTTCCTGTATTAATTTCACGAATCATTCGCTCTTTTTCTGTTGCATCTTTATGCTCGACAATTTTTTCGACATGTCCATCTTCATTTCGGACAATGCGACCATATCCCGTTGGATCTTCTGCAAGGGCGGTTAAAATCGTTGCTTTCGCTTTTGTTTGTAAATGATGTTGTAAAAGCGCTTCCATCGTTTCTGAGGTGATCAGTGGTGTATCTCCGCAAACAACGAGAGTCACACCATCTTTATTAGCTAAATGAGGTGCTGCTTGCATGACAGCATGCGCCGTCCCAAGCTGTTGTTCTTGAATGACGTACTCACTTTGATTGCCAAGTTGCTCTTTCACTCGTTCTGCTCCAAAACCAACAACTGTAATTAATCGATCGACATGTAACGTAGAAATTGCATCCACTACATGTTGTACCATCGGCTTTCCACACACAGGGTGTAACACTTTATACAGCTTTGAACGCATACGCGTTCCCTGTCCAGCCGCTAAAATGATCGCATACCGTTTCATCGTAAGGCCTCCATACCTCTCTTTATCCATATTGAATATATATCAATTATGTATGTATTTCAAGGAAACATTGTCATCTACCAAAAAAATTCATCATTTTCACTATATGTTCTTTACTAATAGGATGAACATCATTTTTCATATGAAAAGGACCCTTTTTTAACGAAAGGGTCCTCTCTTATGATTTACGAAGCACCTGCTTCTTCAAGCTCTTTTTCCAACTCACCAGCACGGTGATATTCAGCTAAAACCGCTTCTTGAATTTTCCCGCGGGTTGTTGAGTTAATTGGATGAGCGATGTCACGGAATTCCCCGTCAGGAGTACGCTTGCTTGGCATAGCGACAAACAAGCCATTATTGCCTTCAATCACGCGGATATCATGAACGACAAATTCATGATCCAACGTAATCGAAGCAATCGCTCTCATACGTCCTTCGGTATTCACGCGGCGTAATCTCACGTCAGTCACTTCCATTCTGTTCACCACCTTTTCCCTATATAAGAACTTAAGTGAATTTATTCCACGTTGTTTTTTATTTTCCTGCTAACATAAGAAAAATTTTTTTACGATTGTTTGACAAGTGCAACGACTTCAATTTCAATTAACGCATCTTTTGGCAAGCGGGCAACTTCAACGGCTGAACGCGCCGGTTTATGATCGCCAAAATATTGGCCATATACTTCATTCATCGCTGCAAAATCATTCATGTCTTTTAAAAACACTGTTGTTTTCACAACTGTTTCTAAAGACGCTCCTGCCGCTTCAAGTACAGCTTGTAAGTTTTTGAATACTTGATGCGTTTGCGCTTGAATGTCCCCTTGCACCATTTCTCCTTCTGGCGTTAAAGCAATTTGTCCAGAACTGTAAAACATGTTGTTCACAATAATGCCTTGAGAGTACGGTCCAATCGCTTGTGGAGCTTGATTTGTGTGCACAACTTTCATGTCTCTTCCTCCTGTATGTAAAAATCATTTATTTTTATTTGACAAAATGAAAGTAGTTTCCTTCTTCTACGGTAATTTGTTTTTCTTTGACATTCACAGACGTTAGTTTCACAAGGGAAACATATTCATCAACGAGTCTCTCTTCCGCTTCTTCGGATTCAACAAGCACACCAATGCCAACAACGTTTGCACGAAACTCTGAAAGCAAACTAATCATGCCGTTGATTGTTCCGCCAGCTTTCATAAAATCATCAACAATTAAGACGTTTGCTCCTTCTCTTAAACTCCGCTTAGATAAAACCATCGTTTGAATGCGTTTCGATGAGCCAGACACGTAATTGATGCTGACCATTGATCCTTCCGTTACTTTACTATCACGACGAATAATGACGACAGGTACATTTAAAAAACTTGCAACGGCATAGGCTAACGGAATTCCTTTTGTAGCAACCGTTACAACAAAATCAATATGTTCATGCGCAAACGCAGAAGCATATAGACGCCCGATTTGGTTGACGATGCCCGTATCACCGAGCAAATCCGTCATGTACAAATAACCCCCTGGTAATAATCGCTCAGGGTCTGCTAGGCTTGTACATAATTGCTGAATAAACTGTTTTGCTTCTGCTTCTGACATTTTCGGGACATATTGCACTCCTCCGGCAGCTCCAGGAAGCGTGCGCAACAAACCGATTCCTTGTTGTTCAAACGTTTGCTTAATAATAGCTAAATCTTCGCTAATGGACGATTTTGCTGATCCATATCGCTCCGCAAAAAAGGTCAGCGGTACAAGTTGATGTGGGTGATAAAGCAAATAGTGCGTCATATCCACAAGCCGACTGCTTCTCCTTAATTTCATGTGATAACCTCCTTATTGTTCGTGCCTTTCCCCAATTAATCGAACAGCATATACGTGTTCACAAAAGCCCCGCAACCCGTTATATACACGTTGCAAACGCGAATCGTGTTGAACAAGGCCAAATACGGTTGGACCACTGCCACTCATTAACGATACGTCTGCTCCAAAACGCTTCATTTGTTCTTTAATTTGAGCCACTTCGGGGTGCATGTTTAATGTGACACTTTCTAGTACGTTCCCCGCGAGCGCACAAATTTTTTCGTAATCTTTTTCTTTAATGGCAGCAACCATTCCGTCTACATTCGGATGATCAACAGATTGTAAATTCAAATTGCGATACACATCCGCCGTTGATACACCGATTGTTGGCTTTGCTAAAATGACCCAACTTGGTGGAGGGGCAGGGATATGTTCAATTTTTTCTCCGCGCCCTGTGGCAATTGCTGTTCCCCCATATACACAAAACGGAACATCCGAACCGATTTCTGCACCAATTTCAGCAAGCTCATCTAAACTTAAACCTAATCCCCAAAGTTTATTCAACCCACGCAACGTTGCAGCCGCATCGCTACTCCCACCTGCAAGACCTGCTGCAACAGGGATACATTTCGTAATAGAAATGGCTACACCGCGACGAACACCGAACTTTTCTTTCAACAATTTTGCGGCTTGATACGCTAAATTTCGTTCATCATCCGGCACAAAGCGATTGTGGGAGATAATTTGAATCTTATCACAGTACAAATCCATCAACTCTACACGGTCAGCTAAGTCAATTGTCGTCATTACCATTTTGACTTCATGGTAACCGTCCGGACGCTTATGTAATACATCGAGAGATAAATTAATTTTCGCTGGTGCTTTCACTAACAACCTCAATCTGTTCACCTACTTTTCCGACTTCAAACTTCTATCGACATTTTACCACAAAAAATAGTGAACAAATACGTGCCTTTTCAATAGCCATAAAAAAAGAGACTACCGATATCGGTCGCCTCCTTAACCGTTATGAATGTGAGCTACTCATCGCTACTTGTTCGTCATCTAAAAATGTAAGCTGCACCGTCTCTGTCAATACGTCTGCATAACTATATGATACACGTTCAAAAGCGTTTTCTTCTTGATCAAGTTCCACGACAAATACGGACGGATATGTTTGGGCTAACACGCCGCAACGCTCGATTGTCTTTCGACGCCCACCGTTCGCCTTTAACGTCAATCTTTTACCGAGATTTGAATCCAGAACTTTTTTAATTTCCGACAATGTTTTTCCCATCGTATCCACCTCACTATTATGTAGTATAACAAATAGAAATAAATAAGTCAAAAAATAAGAATTATATCAACAAAAAATATTTTATGTCAATACTTTTGTCTTTATTATGGACAATAATAAAAAAAATTATGTATAAAAAGCGTTAAAAAACAAAATGATATTGCCTCATCTTGTCTTTTTACCATAATGGCAAAAAGACAAGGGGCATTTGTTTATGTTTGCTCAGCAATCATCCGAAAAGGCATTCCGGTTCGCAACACACCTCGCGTCTCGACACCCCCAAGCCCTTTTTCCCCCGTTAACGTATTTCTCAATACATCCCATACGTTGACGCGATCCATAAAAGGAGTGAAACTAATGCGTGAGACGATATATACAGGATCAAGTGCATGAATATTGACGCGTGCAGGAGAGCTAGCAAAGTTCGCACCTGCCCGAATAAGCGATTCGAAATGAGATTGACAAGCGCCAGCGAAAATGACGAGTTGATCGAGATTCGGAATTTTTTTGCGCGCCTGTCGCACCGTTTGCACAAAATATTTCGAATGACGATACGCTTTTAAATCATCCACCGATCCTTTTGATTTTGAATATGCATCATGCCCAGTTACAACTAAAATATCTGGACGCACTTGTTCGAGTAGCGGAATAATACGATCAGGCATATCTGTTTCATGACAATGAACACCGTATACCGGAACCCCAATTCTTTCATACAGCTGCATGCATTTTCGTAAATAAAGCGGGTCTCCATCAATATGAAGCACTCGTCCTGGAAGCTGGAAAAAATCCATTTTCACTTCGTATCCACCAGTCGCTTCATATTCGCTTTTTTCTCGCAACAACCGGTAATCTTGACGCAGCAATTTATAACATTGTTCAATATGTTGTTTCTCTTTTTCTTCTCGCTTCTTTTTTTCTCGCTCATCAATAACAACTAAATCAGAAAATGGAGCGTCTGCGATGAGCCGAACGTCTTCTCCGTATAAAATTGCTTCTTTTTCCCCCTCTTTTTCTTTTATATCAATGACTCGAAACAAAATATCACATTCATATGATTTCCGTGCAACAATATCCCCAATTTGAATCATACACGCCCGCCCTTTCGTTTGTTTTGTTTGTAACATATGCAACGAAAGGATCGAACGTGTAAAAAAAGAGGCTTTAAGCCTCTTGCGAAAAAAAGTCGTATAGTCGGTCGCTCAAAATAGCAAATTCAGCGATAGTAAGCGTTTCTCCTCTTCGTTTCGGATCAATATGGGCAGCCTCAAGCGCCTTTTCAATTTGTTCTTTTTTCAGTTTGCCGTTTGGCAAATGACTCATTAAATTGTTTAAAATCGTTTTCCGCCGCTGTCCAAAACTCGCACGAACAACAGTAAAGAAAAAATCTTCATTCGACACAGAGACAGCAGGTTGTTCTCGCTTCAATAAACGAATGACTGCAGAGTCCACATTCGGTTTTGGCACAAATACCGTTCGTGGCACATGCATGACCGTTTCCGCGTGTGTATAATATTGAACTGCAATCGTTAAAGAACCGTAGTCTTTCGTTCCTGGCTTTGCTGCCATGCGCTCTGCTACTTCTTTTTGCAACATAACGACCATTCCGCGAATAGGTAAACGATCCGTTAACAACTTCATAACGATCGGTGTCGTGACGTAATATGGCAAGTTGGCAACAACCATAATATCTTCTACATCCTCTAACTGTTCCGATATCACTTGTTGAACATCGGCTTTTAAAATATCTTGGTGAATAATTGACACGTTTGAATACGGGGAGAGCGTATCCGCTAAAATAGGAAGAAGCCGTTGGTCAATTTCAAACGCGATCACTTTTTTTGCTCGGCGCGCTAATTGTTCTGTAAGCGCCCCGATTCCTGGTCCGATTTCAATAACACCTGTTCGTTCAGAAAGTTGAGCAAAATCAACGATACGATGTAGAATATTCGGTTCAATTAAAAAATTTTGTCCAAGGCTTTTTTTAAACGAAAAGCCGTATTTCGCTAAAATTTCTTTTGTACGAGTCGGTGTAGCAATATCTTTATACATGTTCTTCCTCCTGCACCACTTGCTTCATCGCTTCTACAAACTGCTCCTTTGAAATTTGAAACATTTGTAACCGCTTATGCAGTTGTTTTCCGTTTGTATATCCGATTTTTAATAGTTTACCTAACTTTTCACGCCGTGCGCGCGCTAGCGGTCCCCCGATTAATCCTGCATCGACAAGCTGCTGAAATGAAATCTCCTCATGCGGATCGATCATTTCTTCGTACACACTTAAAAGCGCTGTGCGAATCGCTTCAATGGAAGCATGCTCAACACCGAGACCTTTTCCGTGTTTTCCTCTCGCTTCCTCACGCGTTAAAAATGCGTGTTTACATCCCGGTACACGCTCAGCAATTGTCTTACGAATTTTTTCTCCTGGGTAATCAGGATCCGTAAAAATAATCACTCCTCGCTGTTGCTGTGCTAAACGAATGCGCTCGATCGTCTCTTCATTAATCGCTGCTCCGTTCGTTTCAATCGTATCTGCATCTACCGCACGGCGAATCGCCACTGTATCGTCGCGTCCTTCGACAACGATAATTTCCTTAATTTTCATAAAAACCTCCATCTGTTAACCGTTCTTCACTCATTATAACGAAAAAAACAGAGGATCGTGAAATCCTCTGCAGTTATTTTAAAATTTTAATTTTCACACGTTTCGTTCCCCAACGATATGCTGTCGATTTATCGGGGAAAAATACGTCGATTTTATACCCTCTCACATTCGCTCCTGTATCTGCAGCAACAGCATATCCATACCCCTCAACGTATACTTTTGTTCCGAGCGGAATGACACGCGGATCGACAGCGATCACCTTGGCGTTTGGATTTGAACGTAAATTTACGCCTGTTGCAGTCGTTCCAGAACATCCACCACAATACGCTGTATATGCTGTGGCAATCACATAAAGTTCCTCAGCCACTTCACTGCTTCCACGGGAAGCTAATATTCTCGGGGCTTGTTTTGTGCCAATGGCAACAATGCGACTTTTGCTCGGCTTAATTGTCTCTGTTTTAATAAGCTTGCGCGATACTTCTTTTCCGTTTTCTAAAATAACTTCATACTGCTTCGCGACAAGCCCTTTTTCTCCCTCGCTAATCACTTTTTGTTTCCCTTTTTCCAAATGTGCATCTTTCTTTTTTACAACGACGAAATTTACTGGTTCTTCCACTACATCGGTGACTTTTTCAACTCGAACAATGTTTATTTTCGTGTTTGGTTGAATCATGTCATTCAATTTTGGTTGAACGCGATCCAGCTCCCGCAATGTAATATGTTGTTTAGCTAAAAAGTCAGCGACCGTAGTCGAAGTAGACCAAACTTGTTGCTGTTTGCCGCCGTCATTTAATGTAATCGGAAACGCTTTACTTATCACTATTTTCATGTTGTCTTTTACTTTTTCATCAACGTTTGGTGATATTTCGTCATAATCACGAAGCTGGATTTGCTGAATATGCAATACATCCTTCACCGTTTTCGCCGTCGTCCTTATTCTCTTTTCTACCCCATCAACGACTAATACAATCGGCTTACTTGCTTCCCACTTAACGGTTAAATGGTCAACAATTTTAGTTTGTGGGGAAGGAGAGATAAAATCTTCTTGTTTTAACTGAATATTTTGTTCTTTTAGCAGCTCAGCAACCGTATTTGCATGCGTACGTACTTTTTGTTCTTTTCCGTTTGCATACAACGTCACCGTCTCTTTTGTCCATTCATAGCTAGCATATCCCGTCATGCTAGATAAGGCTAAAAACCCTCCTGTAGCAAGCGCAATCTTCTTTTTTGATGTTGATTGCAATAATTTTTTTACATACGTAATCAAAATAAAAACGCCTCCTTTTCCGATAGATGATCGCGACGACCCTCCCTTTCTATGAAGCTTATTATCTATTATTCAAAATATTCTTTCATAAGGGAAGGAAGACTTGTCGACAAGCTTATTGTATGCTTGTAAAAAAAGTTGTAGAACAATCTCGTTTCATCTTTTATTTAGACAAGCCTTCCTAATCATCGACACGATTCTCTATCAAATGATGCCGAATAATCGCTTCGCATTGTCGGACGTTTTTTGAGCCACTTCCTCAAAAGACACACCTTTTAACTCAGCAATCGCTTCGGCAATATATTTCACGTAGCTCGGTTCATTCCGTTTTCCTCGAAACGGATGTGGCGTTAAATACGGACAGTCCGTTTCAATAAGCAACCGATCAAGTGGAATTTCTTTCGCCACCTCTTTCGGTTTTTTTGCATTTTTAAACGTCACAGGACCGCCAAACGAAATATAAAAATTCATATCCATACATTGACGCGCCACTTCTATGCTTCCGCTAAAACAATGCATCACGCCCCCGACTTCCTCAGCGCGCTCTTCTCGTAAAATATCAACAATATCAGCTGTCGCATCGCGATTATGTATAATAATCGGCAACTTTACTTTTTTCGCTAAACGAATTTGTTTTCGAAATACTTCCTTTTGTACGTCTTTCGGTGATTGATCCCAATAATAGTCAAGCCCCATTTCACCGAGCGCTACAACTTTCGGATGCGCGGCTAAACGCTCAATCATAATGAGATCTTCATCAGTCATATGAATCGCATCGACAGGGTGCCATCCAACAGCTGCGTAAATAAAAGAATATTGCTCCGCTAACTCCATTGCCCGTTGAATAGTCGGTCGATCAAATCCGACAACAACAATATGTGACACACTTTCTGCACGCGCTCGTTCAATTACTTGTTCAACATCTTCGTTAAATTGTGTCGCATTTAAATGTGCATGTGTATCAAATAACATATAACCCCTCTTTTCTTCCGATGTTCAGTTTACCACACAATCCCGTTACATAAATCACAGCTATATAACAATTACATTACAAAATAGAAACAAAGAGGTGTTTTTGCAACACCTCTTTACTTCACTTTAGCTCCGTTTGGAAGCGATTCGTCAACTGTCGCCAATGACAATACGCCATCTTTTTCCCCAGCTAAAATCATGCCTTGCGACAGCTCTCCGCGCAATTTCACAGGCTTTAAATTCGTCACGCAAATGACTTTTTTCCCAATTAAATCTTCCGGTTTGTAATGTTTTGCAATACCTGATACGACTTGTCGCTTTTCATAGCCTAAATCAAGTTGTAATTTAAGCAAGCGATCCGCTTTTGGAATGGGCTCAGCATGAATGACTTGTGCAACACGCAAATCAACTTTCATAAAATCATCAATCGTAATTTCTTCGCTTTTCTCTTCATTTTGTTCCTGCTTTTCTTCTACGTTTGCTGACGTCCCTTTCATTTGTGCTTGAATATATTGCACTTCTTCTTGAACGTCTAAACGTGGGAACAGTGGAGCCCCTTTTTCAACCATTCGCTCATGTTGTGAAAAACCAAACGTTTGTAAGCTGTCCCAGCCCATTAGTTGTTCATCTTGAACGCCCAGTTGAGCAAACATTCGTTTTGGCGTTTCTGTTAAAAACGGTTGCAATAAAACAGCTACATACCGAAGAGACTCCGCTAAATGCGACATGACGGAAGCCAACTGTTCGTGCGCGGCTTCGTCCTTCGCTAATACCCATGGTTGCGTTTCATCAATATATTTGTTCGTGCGACTAATAAGCTGCCAAACAGCTGTTAAAGCTTGGGAAAATTGCATTTGTTCCATCGCTTCTTCATATTGTTTAACGGTATCATACGCCGTTTGTACAAGCTGTTCATCAAACGGGGTGTGCGTGCCACTATACGCAGGAATACGGCCTGCAAAATATTTTTCAATCATCGCTACCGTCCGGTTAAGCAAATTACCTAAATCGTTCGCTAAATCATAGTTTATGCGCTCAACAAAACCTTCCGGTGTAAACACACCATCTGAACCAAACGGCACTTCACGAAGTAAATAATAGCGTAACGCATCTAAGCCATACCGATCAATTAACGTAACTGGATCAACGACATTTCCTTTCGACTTCGACATTTTTCCGTCTTTCATGAGCAACCATCCGTGCGCAAACACTTTTTTCGGAAGCGGAAGATCTAAAGCCATTAACATAATTGGCCAGTAAATCGTATGGAAACGTACAATTTCCTTCCCAACAAGATGAACATCTGCCGGCCAGTACGTTTTATATTTTTCATCATTTTCTGTTCCATACCCTAACGCAGTAATATAGTTTGACAGCGCATCAATCCATACATAAATGACGTGCTTCGGATCGCCCGGAACAGGAATGCCCCAATCAAACGTTGTCCGTGACACAGCTAAGTCCTCTAAGCCCGGCTTGATAAAGTTATTAATCATCTCATTTTTGCGCGATTCCGGCTGAATAAATTGCGGATTTTCTTCATAAAACGCTAATAAGCGATCGACATATTTGCTCATGCGGAAAAAATATGATTGTTCTTTTACTTTTTCTACAGGTCGTCCACAGTCTGGACAATTACCTTCAACCAATTGTCGTTCAGTATAAAACGATTCACACGGAGTACAATACCATCCTTCATATTCATCTAAATAAATATCCCCTTGTTCTAAAAGACGGGCGAAAATTTTTTCAACGACTTGCTTATGGCGCTGTTCTGTCGTACGAATAAAATCGTTATAAGAAATGTCGAGTTTTTTCCAAAGTTCTTTAATTCCCGCGACAATGTCATCCACATATTGCTGTGGGGTAACCCCTTTTTCCTCTGCTTTTCGCTGAATTTTTTGACCGTGTTCATCTGTTCCTGTTAAGTACATCACATCATAGCCGCGCATCCGCTTATATCTTGCCATCGCATCGCCAGCTACCGTCGTATAAGCGTGGCCGATATGTAATTTATCGCTCGGATAATAAATGGGTGTGGTAATATAAAACGTCTTTTTTGTCACTTGTACCCCTCCTCTTTGCACGTTTAGTAGAAACGCTCTCGCCCAAAGGACGAGAGCGATTGCATATTTTTTATTCTTGATCAGTACATCTATTCCTCTTATCTCACCAAAATATACATAAAAATAAAGAGCGCTGTCAACTATTCGACATGGGATTGTCGACAAATCGTATACTTTTGTCGAATTTTGTCGAAAATATGTGAGAAAATTTGTCGAATTTATGTTGAATTTTGTCGAATAATATTTATAATAAGGTTTGTATCGTCTTGAAAAGTAGTTAAAAACTGTTATGCATCTCTTGTCAAATCGTTTGGATTTTGTCATTTCAACTATAATTTTGTCGAATTTTATGTGCAACGACATGTAAATCATACATTTTTTTTTATTGTTGCATATAAAAGGATTGACGCTTAATGGAAAAGTTGTTATGATAAATCCATAGAGATTTTGTCGAATATTGACGAAAAAAGATGAACAAAGGAGAGGAGAATAAACATGAAATCAACAGGTATCGTTCGTAAAGTCGATGAGTTAGGTCGTGTAGTTATTCCAATCGAATTGCGCCGCACGTTAGGCATTGCAGAAAAAGATGCGTTGGAAATTTACGTAGATGATGAGCGCATCATCTTGAAAAAGTACAAGCCAAACATGACTTGCGTAGTAACTGGGGAAGTATCTGACGACAACTTTAAACTTGCAGATGGAAAAATCATTTTAAGTAAAGAAGGCGCAGAAACGTTATTACAAGAAATTCAAAACCTTCTTCAACAATCAAAATAAAAAGTTTCTCTAGACTTTTCTAGAGAAACTTTTTTTACTTATGATACGCTTCATACACATCCCGCTTCGGTAATTGACGATCTTTTGCTACTTGTTTAATCGCTTCTTTCGACGTATATTGCTTCGCTTCTATATAATAATTTACATGTTCAACAATGGTTAAATCATTCCACCATATCGGTTCTTCCTCATGTATATGATTCCCTTCAACAAGAAGACAAAACTCCCCGCGAATTTCATGATGTTCTGCCCAATGCATCACCTCTTCGATCGTTCCGCGAATAAACTGTTCAAATTTTTTCGTTAGCTCGCGCGCCACAACCATTTTCCGATTCCCGAATACATGGTACATAATGGCCAGCGTTTCCTTGAGACGATGTGGCGCCTCGTAAAAAATGAGCGTATCTTTTATATGCTTTAGTTGTTCGAGCTCTTTTTCCTTTTCTTTTTTATGCCGTGGCAAAAATCCATAAAAATAAAAATGGCTCGTCGGAAGCCCGGATGCCGTCAGCGCCGTCACAGCCGCGTTAGCACCAGGGAGCGGAACGACTTTACAATTAACGTTTAATGCGCTCATAACAAGCTCATAACCTGGATCAGAAATCGTTGGCGTGCCTGCATCGCTTACTAGTGCAACATGTTTTCCTTCTAACAAGGCGGAAACAATTTTTTTGCCACTCGCCTCTTTATTATGTTCATGGTAACTTACAAGCGGTGTATGAATATCGAAATGATTCAGCAACTTTTTCGTTTGACGTGTATCTTCAGCAGCAATAAAGTGAACTGTCCGTAACGTGTCCACCGCACGAAATGTCATATCTTGCAAATTCCCGATTGGCGTTGGGACAATGTACAAAATTCCCTTTTCCCCTTCTTCGACAAAGCTTTTTTGTTCGTTCATGTGATCTCATTCCCCATATAAAATATATTTTAGTTCACCCGTATATTCCCCATTTTGTTCATACACGATTAGAGGTGGCAATATTTTTAGTCCTTTATTTCCGTCTTTTATCCCTTCAATTAAAATGGTGTTCGCCTCTTTTCCTTCTTTTGGATAAACGAATCGTAAACGTTTCGGCTCCAAACGGTATTGCCTCATCAATGTAACGATGTCTAACAAACGCTCTGGACGGTGAACAAAAGCCGCTTTACCACCTTGCTTTAACAATTGACTGCTAACGCGAATGACATCTTCTAACGTACAGTAAATTTCATGACGCGCAATGGCAAAATGTTCATTTTTATTGATCTCTTCTTGAGTGGGTGTTGGAAAATAAGGCGGATTGCACGTTACGACATCAAATTTACTATGTCCGAGATAAGCAGGCATATCTTTAATGTCACCATGAATAATGTCAATTTGTCCTTCTAGTCCGTTATATTGCACACTTCGTTTCGCCATATCATAAATCTTTTCTTGAATTTCGACACCAATAATTTTTCCTTTCGTCCGTTTACTTAGCAACAGCGGGATCACTCCGTTGCCTGTACACAAATCAACTAAATTTCCTTTTTGAATCGGAACGTATACAAAATTCGCTAACAATACAGCATCTAATGAAAAAGCAAACACGGATGGACTTTGGATAATTTTCATATCTTCTGCTAGCAAGTAGTCCAGTCGTTCATCTTCACGCAACATGTAAACTCCCTCTTTCTACAACAAAATAGCCTTCCAGACCATTTGTCAGAAAGGCTATTTTTTATTTAAAAATGACAAGCAAAACAAACAATCTCCATCGGTCCGTAAACTTCCGTAATGTACGTTGCAAATATGAAATCCCTCTTGATACAAGCGGGCTAAATTGTCATACCCTTCGCCTATATCGACTAACTTCGCTTTCGTTTGTTTTTTTCCTTGCTCTACTTTGTTTTCAGACAGCTGTTCGAGCCGTCTACGCAAATGGTCATTTTCCACTTGAAGCCGATGATTTTCTTCAATTAACTCCCCGAGATAATTTTTCAATTCCCCGAGCTGTTTATATAAATGGGCAATTTGTTCCTCGATGCTTGTTACAGATTGAAAAATCTCTTTTTTATTCACGCGCCATCCACCCCATTACTCCGTGGCTTGAGTAGGAAGAACTTTTTCTTTTATCAATTCATCAATTGTATACTCAATTACTCGGTCTTTGTCGACTAATTCCACTTGCAGCACTCTTTCTAAAATATTTAGCCCCACGACTTTTCCAAGCCCAAGAGGCGTCTCAATGACCTCACCTAAGTCCGGCAATTGTTCTTTTGCTGTTTCGTATTCATCGTTTTCATATTTTAAGCAGCACATTAATCGACCGCATAGTCCCGATATTTTTGTCGGGTTTAACGATAAGTTTTGATCTTTCGCCATTTTAATCGATACCGGATCGAAGTCGCCTAAAAACGTCGAACAGCAAAGCATGCGTCCGCACGGCCCGATACCACCTAACATTTTCGCTTCATCACGTACACCAATTTGTCTCAACTCAATCCTTGTGCGAAAAATAGCTGCTAAATCTTTAACAAGCTCGCGAAAATCGACGCGTCCATCAGCAGTAAAATAAAAAATGATCTTATTGCGGTCGAATGTATACTCGACATCGACAAGCTTCATTTCTAGCCCGTGTTCTTCTACTTTTTTTAAGCAAATGTCGTATGCTTCTTCGGCTGCCTTTTTATTTTCCTCTACAATAAGCTTATCTTTTTGATCAGCCATGCGAATCACTTTTTTTAATGGCAAAACAATATCTTTTTCATCGACTTGTTTTTTAGCCACAACAACCTTTCCAAATTCAATGCCGCGAACGGTTTCAACAATGACATAATCACCGTTTGAAATCGGTAAATCTCCAGGATCAAAATAATAAATCTTTCCTGCTTTCTTAAAACGAACGCCTACAACTTCATACAAATGCAGATCCCTCCCGCAACTGCAATACTAGCTGTTCCATTAAAAGCTGCGGATTCATATTCGTATGCAACCGCGCTTTTGCTTGTAAAATGGCCTTCATATGTTGGGCAATTTGCTTTTCAGAATAAAGAAAACGCGACCGCCGAAATTCACTTATGCAATCATCGTATGCAATTTGTTGTTCTTCTCCTAGTAACACATATAATAAATCTTTATATAAATATAATAATAAGTCTAATCCCATGCTCATTTGTTCTTTATTCGTGAAATGACTAAGCCAATGTTGTTGAATGACGAGCAACGCTTGGACATATTGCTTGTTTAATGCTTCATATAATTGTATCACTATTTTTCGTGCTTGTGCAAACCAATCATCTTGACTTAACTGAAAAGCTTCTTGTACATTATTTGTTAATCTGGCAGCTAATATGGCTAACTCCCGTGGTACACCTTGTTGTTGTAAATAAGCGTATATTTGTTCCGTTGGTAATGGATTGAAAGAAATAACTTGACAACGTGAAACAATCGTTGGGAGTATGCGATGTAATTGCTCTGTTAATAAAATGGCCACCGTTTTTGCTGACGGTTCCTCTAAAAATTTTAATAAACTATTCGCAGCTTGAACGGTCATTTGATCAGCATGCTCAATGATATATAGCTTGCGGCTCGATTCAACAGCCGTCTTTGTAAACTCCTCTTGCAGTTGCTCAATTTGTTGTTTTTTAATTGAGTTTCCATCAGGGACAACAAGATGAACATCTGGGTGATTACGAGATTGAATCCGCCGACAATTTACACATGTTTCACAAGGCTCATCATGTACATTTGTTAAACAAAACAAACGCTTAGCGAATAAAAGAGCGGCTTCTTTTTTCCCTGTTCCCTTTTGTCCTTCAAATAAATAGGCATGAGCCACTCTCCCTTTTCTTATACTGTTGACAATCATTTTCGCTACATGTGGTTGATTTGTTTCGAACGATTTCCATGACATAACGATCCTCTCACTTTCTTAAAAAAGGCTCAATCAATGCCCGTACGTCTTCAAATACTTTTATTATCGACTGAGTAGCGTCTACTTTTTTTATGCGATTTGGAAAACGATCTAATAACATCATATATCCATCACGCACTCGCTCATGAAACGCTAGTTCCTCTAAATCAAGTCGATTCACTTCTCTTAACCCATTTTCGCGAATACGCGCTAAACCAAGCGCTGGATCAATATCAAAGTAAATGGTTAATGTCGGCATCCAACTTTCAATCGCAAACGCATTAATAGCCAATATCTCATCTATTCCTAAACCGCGCGCTACCCCTTGGTAAGCAAGAGAACTGTCAATAAAACGATCGCAAAGAACGATTTTTCCTTCCTCTAACGCAGGAATTACTTTTTCAACTAAATGTTGTCGTCTCGCCGCTGCATAAAGTAAAGCCTCTGTTCGCGCATCCATTCGATCATTATTAGGATGCAAAATGACGGAACGAATTTGCTCAGCGATATCAATTCCGCCTGGCTCACGCGTCGCAACAACGTCAACATGTTGCTTCGTTAAGTAATCATTTAACATGCGAACGATCGTTGTTTTCCCTGCTCCCTCGGGACCTTCAAATGAAAAAAATAAGTAGTTCATCTTAAGCCTCCTCAAAAACTTCAATATAATCCCCATCTATATCTGTTTGAAAATATGCCCCTGTTTGCTTCAAGTATTGAATAAGCTCAATATGTTGCTTTGTCACAATTTCTCCAATAAGTAAAATAGGAATCCCAGGTGGATAAGGGACAACCATTTGAGCACAAACACGTCCGACTGCATTATAAAGCAACACTTGCTTTGTTCGCCTACCTTTAATCCATTCATAACTCACAGCTTGACAATGCTTTGGTAATTGAATTCGTTCATATTCGTTTTGTCGTTCGCTTCGGATAGATTGTAGCGCACGTTTTATTCGCTCTGTAATCATTTGAAATTGTTTCATTTTTGCAAGCGGATAAACAAGTAATACATTATATGGATCAGCCATTTCTGTAAAAATTCCGTTCCTTTCTAATAGCTGCTGCAACTCATAACCTGAATGTGCACTGCGTGTTTGTAGCGTAATCTTTAACAAGTCTGTTCGAACGAGTGGATGCTGCGATTCTACAACATGAATTGCCTCGATTCCTCGCAACTGTTGCTTAAATAATTGAATTTGCTCAACCATTTCATTAATCGTTTCACGTGTCTGTTGCGCAACATAAGCGCGAGCCAAATCAAGCGAAGCCATAATTGGATAAGATGGGCTGCTTGTTTGAAAAACTTGCAAAAAGTATCTTAACGTACGTTCATCTATGAGATCACTATTAAAGTGCAAAAAAGAACCCATAGTCAAGGCTGGAAGCGTTTTATGGGCTGATTGTACAACAATGTCTGCCCCACACTCAACAGCCGATTTTGGAAAAGGTTCCCCGAGCACAAAATGAGCTCCATGTGCCTCATCCACTAAAACAGGCATGCGATAAGAATGGGCCAATTGAATAATTTTTGTTAAATCAATAGACATCCCGTAATAGTTTGGATTTGTTAAAATGAGCGCAGCGGCATCTGAATGCTCACGCAATGTATTATAGATTGTTTCAAACGATACAAAAGACATTACGCGAACATCTTCATCAAATTCCGGGGAAATAAAAATCGGTGTCGCCCCAAGGAGATGTAGCGCATGTAAAACGGATTTATGGCAATTACGTTGTACAATAACTTTTTTATTTTTTTCGCATGCAGCTGTAATCATCGCTAAATTACCGGAAGTAGAAC
Organism: Anoxybacillus dikiliensis; assembly: GCF_050613275.1. GTDB lineage: Bacteria > Bacillota > Bacilli > Bacillales > Anoxybacillaceae > Anoxybacillus. The sequence continues at coordinate 36,087 of NZ_CP187112.1, read as the reverse complement.
CGTTAACTAAAAAATATGTCCGTTTAACCCCATACAGTTTTGCCGCTAATTGTTGCGCCTCTTCAATCGCTCCCGTTGGATGATGTAAGTCATCTAAATGCGAAAGTTCCGTTACATCTAAATGTAACAACGGTACAAAAGAAGAAAGAGCCTCTTCATAAAAAACAGCTCCATATTTATGCCCTGGTACGTGAAATGAAATCGGTTGTCTCGAGGTATGTTCACATAAAAGTGTATATAGAGGTGTTTTTGTTTGGTCCATCTTTATTCGTTTCCTCGCTCACGTTTTTATATATTTATCTTAAAATAAAACAGGCCCTAATCATAGTAGGGGCCTTTTGTTGTCAACTACCCAACGACTAAAGTCGAGGGTTTGCAACTCCCCAGAAGTGCAAGCGGACGGTGTCCTCCTTCCTTCATTTGGGGTTGCATCAGGGCAGGTTGACAGCTACCCAACCACCAACGTCATGCGTTCGTGGTTACTTCAACGATGTACTCGATTCCTTTTCGTTGAAGATTCATCGCACCGACTCGGTCATCGTTTGTTGTGTATTGGCACGTTTTGCAACAGAATGTGTGCGTTTTCCTATTTCGGTTCGCTTTCTCTGTATGTCCGCATTTTGGGCAAGTTTGGGAAGTATATGTCGGATCAACCGCAATCACTTTGGCTTGGTGTTTACGTGCTTTGTACTCGATTTTTTGTCTTAAATCATAAAACGCCCAAGACACAAGTTCATACCGATGGTTGACGGACACTTTTTCTGTTGCTTGGCGAACGCCTGTTAAATCCTCTAACACAAACAGCGTGTTCTTGCCATAACGCTCAACGAGTGCCTTACTGATGCAATGGTTGACATCTTGCATCCAACGGTTTTCTCGTTGACCGATTTTCTTTAATCTTCTGCGGGCAGAGGGGGTTTGCTTTTTTTGTAGTTGTCTGCGGAGTTGTTTATACTTTGCCCGTTTGTGTTTGATGTGTCTACCTTTGAAAAATAGCGTCTGTCCGTTCGAATCATAAACGGTCGCAATGAAATTTACGCCCATATCTACGCCAACCACTTGGCGAATCTGATGAAGGCTAGCTTCTTCCATTTCTTTGGATACAGGAATATGGAGAAACCACTTTTGATGTTTGTTCACTAACTTTGCTGTTCCAAACGTCCATGTTCCGTCGAAATACGTTTCAAGTCCTTTCGTTTGAAAAGGAACTTTGATTCGTCCTTCTAACGTATTGATGGAAAACAATCCTTTTGTTAGACTGTAATCTCGGTTAAACACGAGGTCGATTTGCGGTTTTTTAAACGCAATCTGACAACGCTTATGTCCATTGGTTTGGTTCGTTTTATATTTTGCAATCACCGTTTTTAACACAGACTGTGCCATTTGAGATTTTAAGCCAAATGTAGAACGGAGTTTTCGATACATCATTTTGTGAAGTTTGGCTTGCACAAGGGTGTTTTCTTTGAATATCACTTCCGACACAGCGTTACAACCATCACAATACGCTTGCATCGTTTTTTGAAGAAGCTGTTCTTGTTCAGATGTGGGTAAAATTTTAATTTTTGCTGTTAAAGTCAATTTCATTTGTTCACCACCTTTCACTAATTTTATTTTATCTTATTTTTAGTGAAAAATAAAGAAAACTCGCATTCCTCCCATGAATGAATTCAGGGGTTTCCTGCGAGATTCTTCATGAATATATTTTATTCTCTCCTATTTTTTTCAGCCGATCAACGTAAAATTTGTATTTTTCATCATTTGTTTCCGTTTGGATGAGATCGTTATGACAATCCATGCATATAAAATGATGAAAAACATGAATCCCTTTTTTATTTTGTCCATCACATACAATGCAAGTTTCTTTATAAGACATTTGTTCTCCACCTCCCGCTAACAGTTTTCCCAGTTTCATATAACAATATACTTCGAAAACAATCATTTGGTGCGGGAGTATAACAAAAGCGAAAGTAAAAAGACCAAGACTAAATCGTCTTGGTCTTCTCTTTGCCCGGCAACGTCCTACTCTCGCAGGCGGTGTCCCGCCAACTACCATCGGCGCTGGAGAGCTTAACTTCCGTGTTCGGGATGGGAACGGGTGTGACCTCTCCGCCATCGTCACCGAGCAATATGATGAAGAATTATTCCTTCAAAACTAGATAACAGGACTAAACAGTCGCCTACGCCTTTCTTGTTGTCTAGCTTCGAACTAACATCCTCCTCCGCCTTTGCTTTTTCCGTTCGACGTGCACGCACGTCTTCGTCAAAAGCTTTTGGCTCCGTCGGATGTTTTCTTGACTACGTCAAGAACCGTTCTCCGCTTTTCTTACTGTCTAGCTTCGGCTCCTAGCCCCTCGAATCGCTTCAGTCCTGCTGTGGCGGCAACAGCCTCCTCGCAGGCCTTTCGCGCTCTTCGTGGCTGAACAGTCGCCTACGCCTTTCTTGTGTGCTTAGTTAAGTCCTCGATCGATTAGTATCCGTCAGCTACACGTGTCGCCACGCTTCCACCTCGGACCTATCAACCTTGTCATCTTCAAGGGATCTTACTCGCTTGACGCGATGGGAAATCTCATCTTGAGGGGGGCTTCACGCTTAGATGCTTTCAGCGCTTATCCCTTCCGCACATAGCTACCCAGCTGTGCCCCTGGCGGGACAACTGGTACACCAGCGGTGCGTCCATCCCGGTCCTCTCGTACTAAGGACAGCTCCTCTCAAATTTCCTACGCCCGCGACGGATAGGGACCGAACTGTCTCACGACGTTCTGAACCCAGCTCGCGTACCGCTTTAATGGGCGAACAGCCCAACCCTTGGGACCGACTACAGCCCCAGGATGCGATGAGCCGACATCGAGGTGCCAAACCTCCCCGTCGATGTGGACTCTTGGGGGAGATAAGCCTGTTATCCCCGGGGTAGCTTTTATCCGTTGAGCGATGGCCCTTCCATTCGGAACCACCGGATCACTAAGCCCGACTTTCGTCCCTGCTCGACTTGTAGGTCTCGCAGTCAAGCTCCCTTCTGCCTTTACACTCTTCGAATGATTTCCAACCATTCTGAGGGAACCTTTGGGCGCCTCCGTTACGCTTTGGGAGGCGACCGCCCCAGTCAAACTGCCCACCTGACACTGTCTCCCACCCCGATCAGGGGTGCGGGTTAGAATCTCAGTACGACAAGGGTGGTATCCCAACGGCGACTCCACCTAGACTGGCGTCCAGGCTTCTCAGTCTCCCACCTATGCTGTACATGTCGCACCAACATTCAATATCAGGCTGCAGTAAAGCTCCACGGGGTCTTTCCGTCCTGTCGCGGGTAACCTGCATCTTCACAGGTACTATGATTTCACCGGGTCTCTCGTTGAGACAGTGCCCAAGTCGTTACACCTTTCGTGCGGGTCGGAACTTACCCGACAAGGAATTTCGCTACCTTAGGACCGTTATAGTTACGGCCGCCGTTTACTGGGGCTTCGGTTCGCACCTTCGCTTGCGCTAAGCGCTCCCCTTAACCTTCCAGCACCGGGCAGGTGTCAGCCCCTATACTTCGCCTTACGGCTTCGCAGAGACCTGTGTTTTTGATAAACAGTCGCTTGGGCCTT
>NZ_CP187112.1:12500-27500 GCF_050613275.1 Anoxybacillus dikiliensis | reverse complement strand
GCTCCATGTAACACATGATACAATCCGTTGTATTCTTTCATTTTTTCCATAGCAATAACATCTTTCGGGTCTTGCACAACACAAATGATCGAACGATCTCGCTTATCGTCTTCACAAATATAACAAGGATCCTTATCTGTAATATGACCACACGATGAGCAATACGTTAAATTTCTTTTCGCATTTACAAGCGCTTTTGCAAAATCTAATACTACATCTTCTTTCATATTTAACACAAAAAACGCCAGACGGACGGCCGTTTTCGGCCCGATGCCTGGCAATTTCATGAAGCTGTCGATTAATTTGGATATCGGCTCTGGGTAATACATAATAGCCTCCTAGAATAATCCCGGTATATTCAATCCTTTTGTAAACTGCCCCATCGTTTCTGCGGTTAACTCATCTACTTTTTTTAGCGCATCATTCGTCGCAGCAAGCACTAAATCTTGCAACATGTCGATATCTTCCGGATCAACGACCTCCTCTTTAATTTTAACTTCCAAAATTTGTTTATGACCATTTGCAATAACGGTAACCATTCCACCGCCTGCTGTTCCTTCAACTGTTTTTTCAGCTAATTCGGCTTGCGCTTTTTCCATATCTTTTTGCATTTTTTGCATCTGTTTCATCATTTTTTGCATATTTCCCATTCCACGCATCATTTTCATCATTCCTCCATTATTCTTTAATTTCAATTAAGTTTTCGCCAAACCATTTTTTCGCTTCCAAAATAAATGGATCTTCCTGTTCATGTTGTTCATTTCCACTTGTTTGTTGACGAATGAACTGCTCGCGAATTTGAAGCCATTCACTTTCGGGAACAGGAATCGTATCGAGTTTTTTCCCTGTTAATTCAAATAATACTTGTTCTAAATTGTCTTTGACATAGTTACTATTATCAGCAACCATTTTACAATGAATTTCATATTTAAATTTTAACACAAAAGCTATGCCACTTGCTGCTACAGGTTCGCTCTCTTGTAATAATGCTGCATGTGACACTTTATTTTGCTTTTTTAGCGTCTCAAGCACATGTGCCCAATTTCCTTTAATAAGAGATAAATGTTGATGCGTTGCTTGGCGAAGCACTTCATGAATGCGTCCTACCGGTATTTTATAGTCTGTGCGAATGCTTTTTCCTGTTTTTTTCACCGGCTCGCTTGTTTCTGAAGAGGAAAGCTTCACACCGGTTTCTTTCAGTTTCGCTAATTGTTCTTCAAGCTGTTTCACTTTCTCCTCCAACGCTGGAGAAATCGAGGTTTTGATTACTCGTTCCTCTTCATAACAAAGCTTCACAATTGCAACTTCCATATGCACGCGCGGATGGTTCGTTAGGCGCATATCTTGTTGACTTTTACTCAACAAGTCGATCGCTTCATATATAAGCGATGTTGGAATCATGTCAGAAAGCTCACGAAAGCGTTCATCAACGAGCACACGATGGGTCACATCTTCTAGCTGAGGTGCTGCTTTATATAAAAGCATATCTCGATAATAGTAAATTAAATCTTCGACAAGGCGATTCGGATCTTTCCCTTGTTCCATTAAATGTTGAAAAAGACGCAACGCCTCAACGGTCTTTTTTTCATATATCGCATAAATTAAATCTGCGATTTTTCGTTGTGAAACTGCACCTGTAACCGCTAACACATCCTCAAGCAACACGCGATCTTCACTGAAAGAAATGGCTTGATCGAGCAAACTTAACGCATCACGCATTCCACCATCGGCAGCACGTGCAATCGCAAATAGTGCCTCTTCCTCTACATCTATGCCTTCCTCCACAACAACCGTTTTTAACCGCGACACAATCGACTTCAACTCAATGCGCCGAAAATCAAATCGTTGACATCGAGAAACGATCGTTAAAGGAATTTTATGTGGTTCCGTTGTCGCTAAAATGAAAATAACATGTTTCGGAGGCTCTTCCAACGTTTTTAATAACGCATTAAACGCCCCAATGGATAACATATGCACTTCGTCAATAATATACACTTTATACGGTGCTGACGTTGGGGCAAATTTCACCTTCTCACGAATGTCGCGAATTTCATCCACTCCGTTATTTGATGCTGCGTCAATCTCTAACACATCAGAAATCGAACCGTTCGTAATGCCTAAACAAGTCGGACATTCGTTGCATGGCTCTGCTGTTGGACGGTGTTCGCAATTTACCGCTTTAGCAAAAATTTTAGCTATACTCGTTTTTCCTGTCCCACGTGGACCTGAAAATAAATATGCATGTGAAATCTTTTGTTGAAGCAGGGCATTTTGCAACGTTTTTGTCACGTGTTCTTGACCGACAACATCCTTAAAACTTTGCGGTCGAAAAACACGATATAAAGCTTTATAACTCACGAAACTGCCCTCCTCTTTGCTCATATCTCATTTATTATATCATTAAAAAACGCATGAAAAAAGCACTTGCCTTTTAAGCAAGTGCTTTGATTCAATCTATGTAAATTGCCGTGCACCTTCCGTCGACTAGCTGCCATAGACGTTACTAGAGCAGTTAGCTCAGTTCAGGCACCCCTGCGGCACATGGGAGCGTCCGCTTACTGCTGCTTCCTTCCGGACCTGACAGGGTTCACGGATTCCCATTGCGCAGGACCCAAACGTCAACACCACTTACTCTAGGCAGGCTCTACAGCAAACTAACCTAAAGAAGGAATTCAGCCTCGCTAGAGCGGATTGCGAGTACAGGGCACCGCTACCTCCCCGCTTAGCACGGCAATGCGTTATCACTAACGCAAGTATAAGTATATCTCTTTTTCATACAAATTGCAATGACTACAAAGTGGAATTTAATTGGGATTTAAACTATTTTTTTCTGCCTTCTTTCGTTGACGTAAACGTCGGAAAAATTCACTTAGCATTTCTCCACATTGCTCAGCTAATACTCCTCTAACGACTTCCACTTGGTGATTAAACCGTGGCTCTTGTAATAAATTCATTAATGTTCCGGCACATCCCCCTTTTGGATCGCTCGCCCCAAACACAACCCGCTTTATACGAGAAAGAACAATCGCTCCAGCACACATCGCACAAGGTTCTAACGTCACATAAAGCGTTGCCTCTTCTAGTCGCCACGTACCTAGCTTTCGACACGCTTCATCGATGGCTAAAAGCTCCGCATGCGCAATCGATCGTTGATCTCGTTCACGCAAATTGTGGGCTCGTGCAATCACTTCGTCATTGTATACAACAACAGCACCAATAGGCACTTCTCCGATGTTCTCCGCCTTTTTTGCTTCTTCAATAGCTAGACGCATGTAATACTCATCATTTCTCATTTTTGAAACTCCCGTACTTTTTATCATCTATAGAGTATATCAAAATAAAAAAGCAACATACAGAGTAATCATTTTATGTTAAAATAAATTTTGTCTGTCTACACAGACGGTTTCACCTGAAGGAGGTTACACAATGTCCCGCGTGCCCTTTATTACTGTTGAAGGTCCAATTGGTGTTGGAAAAACATCATTAGCAAAGGTCATTTCAGACTATTTTCAATATGAATTGTTAAAAGAAATTGTTGATGAAAATCCCTTTTTGGGTAAATTTTACGAAAACATTGAAGAGTGGAGCTTCCAAACGGAGATGTTTTTTCTATGCAACCGTTACAAACAACTAGAAGATGTCGAAAAAAAGTTTTTAAGCAATGGAAAACCGGTTGTAGCTGATTATCATATTTTCAAAAACTTAATCTTTGCTAGACAGACTTTAAAGGGAAAGCAGTACGAAAAGTATGTGCAAATTTATGACATTTTAACAAACGACATGCCAAAACCAAATGTCGTCATTTATTTGCATGCTTCATTGCACACGTTACTCAGACGTATCGCGATGCGAGGTCGCGAATTTGAAAAAAACATTGATCCGAACTATTTACAACAACTATCACATGCTTACGAACAAGCAATGGAGCAATTTGAGCAAGCCCACCCTCACATCCCTGTATTACGGTTTAACGGAGATGATCTCGATTTCGTTCATCGTGACCAAGACCGTTTTTTCATTCTAAATGAATTGCAATCTGTTCTTAAAAGGAGCTTAGAACAATGAATTTACGAGAAAAATATCATATTCCAAGCGATGCTGTTATTACCATTGCCGGAACAGTTGGTGTAGGAAAATCAACGATGACAAAAGCGTTAGCTGATGCACTTCAATTCCGCACCTCTTTTGAAAAGGTAGACACAAATCCGTATTTAGATAAATTTTATGCTGATTTTAAACGTTGGAGTTTCCATCTTCAAATTTATTTTCTTGCAGAACGATTTAAAGAACAAAAACGCATTTTTGAATATGGCGGAGGATTTGTTCAAGACCGATCTATTTACGAGGATACTGGCATTTTTGCAAAAATGCATTTTGAAAAAGGGACGATGTCAAAAGTCGACTATGAAACATATACAAGTTTATTTGAAGCGATGGTCATGACACCGTATTTCCCACACCCTGATTTACTGATTTACTTAGAAGGAAGTTTCGAGGAAATCATTAAACGTATTCGTGAACGCGGTCGCCCAATGGAACAACAAACACCGGTTGAATATTGGAAAGAAATGTATGAAAGATATGAGAGATGGATCAACAGTTTTAATGCTTGTCCTGTTTTGCGCATTAACATTAATGAATACGATATTATTCGCGATGCCCAATCGATCGAGCCGATCGTCGCAAAAATTGGTTACATGATTGAACAATATCGCAAATTAAAAAAATAAGGATGCCCCTAGCTTCATTTTGGGCATCCTTCTGTTTTGCTTATATGAAACAAAAATTCGTTACAATATGTAACGAATTATTCGGTAAACAATCTCCATTTTATGCGCTGTGGACCGTAAATATTCGAATGATGGCGGAGGAGGAGGGATTCGAACCCCCGCGCGCCTTTCGACGCCTCTCGGTTTTCAAGACCGACCCCTTCAGCCAGACTTGGGTACTCCTCCGTATCGACATGTACTAATTTATCATAACCATTATACTATGTCAACACTTTTTATTAAAAAAGGGGAGCAAATTCTCCCCTTATGAAATCACTTCTTTTCCTCCCATGTATGGGCGAAGCACTTCTGGAATCACGACTGTTCCATCTTCTTGTTGATAATTTTCCAAAATCGCTGCAACTGTTCGTCCAATGGCTAAACCGGATCCATTTAACGTATGCACATGTTCTGGCTTTGCTTTCGGATCTCGGCGGAAACGGATGTTTGCACGGCGAGCTTGAAACGCTTCAAAATTGCTGCAGGAAGAAATTTCTCGATACGTACCATAGCTTGGTAACCATACTTCAATGTCATATTTTTTGGCTGCAGTAAAGCCTAGATCAGCTGTACACATGCTCATCACACGATACGGTAAATCTAATAATTGCAAGATGCGCTCTGCATCATTTGTTAACTTTTCGAGTTCCACGTAGGAATCTTCCGGTTTCACAAATTTGACAAGCTCTACCTTATTAAACTGATGTTGCCGAATTAATCCGCGCGTATCTCTTCCTGCTGATCCCGCTTCTGAACGGAAACATGCGCTATAAGCAGCATATTTAATTGGCAAATCGTCCGCTGATAAAATTTCATCACGATGTAAGTTAGTCACAGGAACTTCTGCTGTCGGAATTAAAAAGTAATCTTCACTCTCGATCCGGAACGCATCTTCCTCAAACTTCGGAAGCTGTCCTGTTCCAGTCATGCTTGCTCGATTCACAATGTACGGTGGTAAAACTTCTTCATATCCGTGTTGTTCCACATGTACGTCTAACATGAAGTTAATTAACGCACGTTCCAATCGTGCCCCAAGGCCTTTATAAAACACAAATCGACTTCCTGTTACCTTCGCTGCCCGTTCAAAATCTAAAATCCCGAGTTGATCAGCAATTTCCCAATGCGGTTTCGGTTCAAAAGAAAATGAACGTGGCTCCCCCCATTTACGAATTTCTATGTTGTCATCTTCTGATTCGCCAATCGGCACAGAGTCATGCGGAACGTTTGGAATCGATAAAAGCAACGTCTCAAGCTGTTGTTCCACTTCCCGCAATTCATCATCAAGCACTTTAATGCGATCGCCAACTTCACGCATTTCAGCAATGAGATAGTCTGCGTCTTTTTTTTCTCGCTTTAAGATGGCAATTTGTTGTGACACATCGTTGCGCTTATTTTTTAGTTCCTCTGCTTGTGCGATTAATTCACGGCGACGACGGTCGAGCTGCTCGAATTGTTCAAAATCCGTTAAGTCCTCACCACGATGCTGGAGCTTCTGTTTTACCTCCTCAAAATTTGCACGTAAAAATTTTAAGTCTAACATCAGCATTCCTCCTTTTTGATTTATGAAACAAAAAACTCCCGTCCCAAAAGAAAGGGACGAGAGTACTCCCGCGTTGCCACCCTAGTTGAAGACATGCGTCCTCCACTCGAGACATGTAACGGTTCTCACCGGAAATGCCTACTAACTTCATGCGTTCAGCATTTCGCTCCAGGATGGATTCACAAGTCATTCCTGCCGATTCACACCAACCATCGGCTCTCTGAAAGGAAGAGGGCTTGTTACTAGTTCCTGTCATCGCTTTTTCGTTATATCATTTTCTTGGAAATAATGTACTATAAGTTTAAACAAAATGCAACCTGTTTATTCTTTCGCTTCTTTAACCATGTTTATGAAATATTGTGTCATGCGATGATCGTCCGTTAATTCGGGGTGAAACGAACATCCTAAAAATTGTCCATGCCTTGCCGCGACAATACGGTCCTCATATGTCGCAAGCACATCAACGTCGTCTCCTACGGAAACAATGTGCGGAGCTCGAATAAATACACCAATAAAATCGTCCGCAACACCTTTAATCGTTAACGATGCTTCAAAACTTTCGCGTTGGCGTCCGAATGAGTTGCGTTCGACTGTAATATCCATTAAACCAAGGTGTGGTTCATCGTAACCAACAATTTTTTTGGCTAAAATAATCAAGCCTGCGCACGTTCCAAACATCGGCTTTCCTTCACGAGCGAATTGCTTCAGCGGTTCAATAAACCCGTATTTGTCCATTAAACGACGCATCGTCGTACTTTCTCCGCCTGGAATAATAAGACCATCAATATGTGTCAGTTGCTCTACCTTTTTAATAACTACCGCTTCAGCACCACACGCTTCAATTGAACGTACGTGTTCACGCACGGCTCCTTGCAATCCGAGTACCCCTATTTTCGTCATGTTCATTGCTCCTTTACGTTACCATCCGCGTTCTTGCATCCGTTGTTCAGGAAGCAATGAAGAAATATCAATGCCTTTCATCGCTCCACCTAATCCTTTTGATAAATGAGCAATTAATTCGTAATCTTCGTAATGAGTTGTCGCTTCAACGATGGCACGCGCATATTTTTCAGGATTGTCTGATTTAAAAATACCTGAACCGACAAATACACCGTCAGCACCTAAATGCATCATTAACGCTGCATCTGCTGGTGTTGCGACACCACCTGCTGCAAAGTTAACGACAGGAAGACGACCAAGACGTTTAATTTGTAACAATACTTCAAACGGTGCCCCTAAATTTTTCGCTTCTGTCATTAATTCATCTTCGCTCATGCTAACAACTTTGCGCACTTGAGCGTTCACTTTGCGCATATGACGAACAGCTTCAACAATGTTTCCTGTTCCTGGTTCGCCTTTTGTACGAAGCATAGATGCCCCTTCAGCAATACGACGAGCCGCTTCACCTAAATCACGGCAACCGCATACGAACGGTACAGTAAATTGACGTTTATCAATATGAAATTCTTCATCTGCCGGCGTCAACACTTCGCTCTCGTCGATGTAATCTACACCAAGCGCCTCTAATACACGCGCTTCAACATAATGACCGATACGCGCCTTTGCCATGACTGGAATCGATACTGCTTTCATTACTTCTTCAATCACAGTCGGATCAGCCATGCGTGCAACGCCACCTGCTGCACGAATATCAGCTGGAACACGCTCAAGAGCCATAACAGCTACTGCACCTGCTGCTTCGGCAATTTTCGCTTGTTCTGCGTTCACGACGTCCATAATGACGCCACCTTTTTGCATTTCCGCCATTCCGCGTTTTACACGTTCTGTACCTGTAACCGCCACCGTTCATTCCTCCCATTATGTATATCGTTATTGTGATATTGTACTGAAAAATCAGTCCAGCGACAACTATTCATCACTGCAGTACACTATCCATATTCTAGCATACGTTTTTACTAGGTAAAAGTATAGAAACACTAGCTACATTTCTTTATTTTAACTCAATTTTTTTAAAAATCACAATAAAAATTTTAAAGCCCTCTAAAAAAGAGGGCTTTAAAATAATCCTTTCATCGCATTTGAAGCACCATTCCAAATGTCACCAAATAATTCACCGATCGCTCGCATCGCCAAAACGAAGCCATTCGCTTTTTCTACAGATCGCCTTGTTACGATATCTACCTTCTCTCCTTCTTTTGTTAAGTAACCATAGTCTGTTCCTTCATATTTCACGTACATATACCCTACTTTTTGTCCTTTTTTCACAGGAGCTGTTAACGTTTCTTTTTCAATGACGACAACAGGCTTATATTTTTTTTCTTCCCCTCGCTTAATGACAAGGGACAACGGTTGTTTTGTTGCAATCGCAACTTCTTTTTCTTTCCCTTTCTTCACTGCTACCGTTTCATGTTTTTTTGTAATATAACCTTTTGGATACAATTGTTGCACAGTATAGTTGCTAAACGCGTAGTCCAACATTTTTCTCGTCTGTTCAAAACGCGACAAATGCGTGCCTTTTCCGTTCGTTTTCGCATTCATCACAACGGTAATAAATCGCATGCCATTTCGCTCTGCCGTACCTGTAAAGCAATATCCTGCAAATTCTGTATATCCCGTTTTAATCCCATCGACACCTTCGTATGCTGAAACAAGTCCCGGGAGCATCCAGTTCCAGTTATCCATTTTAATTTGATCATCTGTTCCTTCTCGGAAGTATTTACGAGGAATACTTGCGGTTTCTAAAATTTCTGGGAACTCGTGATATAAATGATACGCTAATGTCGCTACAGCACGAGCGGACATCACATTTTCTTCGTTATCTCCGCTGCCTGCTGGGTGCAATCCTCCTAAATCTTTGTTATTTAACCCTGTTGCATTGACGAACTTGTAATCTTTTAATCCTAACTCTTTCGCTTTTTCATTCATCATTTTAACAAAATTTGTTTCCGAACCACCAACAATTTCTGCAATGGCAACTGTCGCCCCGTTTGCTGAGTAAATCGCCATCGCTTCATACAGTTCACGCACTGTATATTTCCCGTCTTTTCTCAACGGAACGTTCGATAAATCGCGCTTTTGGGAAATTTGATATACATACTCACTTACTGCATATTCTTGATCCCATTTCACGCGTCCTTCATGAATCGCCTCTAGCAACAAGTATTCCGTCATCATTTTTGTCATACTAGCAATTCCTAAAACCGCATCAATGTTTTTTTGGTATAAAATTTTCCCCGTCTCCGCTTCAACAAGGATAGCGGCATCTGCTTCGATATTTAGTACGTCTTCTTCCGCTTTTATATTTTGCGGTAACGTCACCATAAATAAAAACATTGCTGCAATCGAAATGATGAAGCTTTTGTACCATGTTTTCACGCTCAAACCCTCCAACTCTGTTTTACATAACCGTTATTTTAACATACTCTTGTAAAAAAAAATAGACAGAGGAATCTTCCACCTCTGTCTATTTGTCATCACATGAATGAGTAGTTTGGAGCTTCTTTCGTAATTTGAACATCGTGCGGATGACTTTCTCTTAATCCTGCTCCAGTCATGCGCACGAATTGAGTTTTTTCCCGCAATTCTTCTAAGTTTTTCGTGCCACAGTATCCCATTCCTGCACGTAATCCCCCAACAAGTTGATAAATCGTATCAGCAAGCGGTCCTTTATAAGGCACTCGTCCTTCAATACCTTCTGGAACAAATTTTTTATTATCTTCTTGGAAGTAACGATCTTTACTTCCTCTCTCCATTGCTCCAACTGACCCCATACCACGATACACTTTAAATCGTCTACCTTGGTAGATTTCTGTTTCTCCAGGGCTTTCAGACACACCTGCAAGCAAACTACCAAGCATAACGGCATGTCCACCAGCCGCTAAAGCTTTTACGATATCACCAGAATATTTAATTCCTCCATCAGCAATAATAGCGACACCGTATTTTCGTGCTTCTGTTGCACAGTCGTAAATTGCTGTAATTTGTGGCACGCCGACACCTGCGACAACCCGTGTCGTACAAATTGAACCTGGACCAATACCCACTTTAATAATGTTCGCCCCTGCTTCAATTAAATCGCGTGTCGCCTCTGCTGTCGCGACATTTCCTGCAATAATATTTAATGTCGGATATGTGTCGCGAATTTTCCGTACCGTCTCAAGCACCCCTTTAGAATGGCCATGAGCTGTATCAACTACAATGACATCAACATTTGCTTCTACAAGCTTTTTCACGCGCAACATCGTATCTGCAGTAACCCCGACAGCCGCCCCAACAAGAAGACGTCCTTTTGCATCTTTGGCTGCATTCGGAAATTCGATGACTTTTTCAATATCTTTAATCGTAATAAGTCCCTTTAACACACCTTGATCATCAACGAGAGGGAGTTTTTCAATTTTGTACTTTTGCAAAATTTTTTCCGCTTCTTCTAATGTTGTTCCAACAGGGGCAGTAATTAAGTTTTCTTTTGTCATCACATCAGAAATTTTCATTGAGTAATCTTGAATGAAGCGTAAATCGCGATTCGTAATAATTCCAACAAGCTTTTGTTCTTCAGCATTGTTCACGATTGGAACACCTGAAATACGATATTTACTCATTAAATGTTCTGCATCATATACTTGATGTTCAGGAGTTAAAAAGAACGGATCCGTAATCACGCCACTTTCAGAACGTTTTACTTTATCGACTTGTTCCGCCTGTTGTTCAATTGACATGTTTTTATGAATAATTCCTAATCCTCCTTGGCGTGCCATTGCAATCGCCATTTCCGCCTCCGTTACCGTATCCATTCCCGCGCTAATGATCGGGATATTCAATTTTAACGTTTTACTTAGCTCAACAGTTAAATCGACATCACGTGGCAACACTTCTGACTTAGCTGGGATTAAAAGGACGTCATCAAAGGTCAATCCTTCTTTCACAAATTTTGTTTCCCACATTGTTTTTCCCCCTCACTTTGGAAATATTAATTAGTAGAGTATCAACTTCGCTTTTTTCTGTCAAGAAAACACGAAAATGTTAGATAATTCGATCAATTAAACAAGGAGCATATACGATGTGGGAAGTATTTTATTCATCAAATTTTGTACACCAATTTTTACTTGAACGCTACAAACAAGAAGGACGGGAGGACGCTGAAAAGAAAAGTTACAACAATTGTTATCCATTTATGTACTACTTACAACATGGGAAAAAGTTTTATGATACCGCACGTGAAGCGCCTTTGGCCATCAAACCCGTGTTATTATTTTATGGGAATGTACAGCTTCTTAAAGCGTGTTTATTAACCATTCACCCTGATTATCCGGAATCATCATCGGTTTTAGCACATGGAGTATCAACGAGAAAAAGAAAAAAACAAAACTACGATTTTTTTAAAGATGAAGTAAAAATTCAAAAGCACGGATTGTTTACTTATTTTTCTGAAAAAATGTTTCATGTGAAACACGTATACGGAGAAAAGTTTTCTATGGAGCAATTGCTGCGACAAATTGAGGAGCTCAGTCCTTTATTTGATCTATATTTTAAACAACAAAATGAACAAAACAAACACATTCATGAAATCGTTGCTCACTATTTACTACTCTATAATTTAAGTATGATTTGCCGCTATGAAACAGAATGGTGGTACGATCTCCTCCATAGTTATTCAAATGATGCATACCCTTTTATTGTACAGTTTTTAGACGTAACGGAGTGGAAAATACCAAGCTACTTATATCGCTATTTACTACATAGCAAAGAAGACCAAGACTAAATCGTCTTGGTCTTCTCTTTGCCCGGCAACGTCCTACTCTCGCAGGCGGTGTCCCGCCAACTACCATCGGCGCTGGAGAGCTTAACTTCCGTGTTCGGGATGGGAACGGGTGTGACCTCTCCGCCATCGTCACCGAGCAAACATGCTTTTTCATAGCGCCATGTAAGGCGTGAAGGATTATTCCTTCAAAACTAGATAACAGGACTAAACAGTCGCCTACGCTTTTCTAGTTGTCTAGCTTCGAACTAACATCCTCCTCCGCCTTCGCTTTTTCCGTTCGACGTGCACACACGTCTTCGTCAAAAGCTTTTGGCTCCGTCGGATGTTTTCTTGACTACGTCAAGAACCGTTCTCCGCTTTTCTTACTGTCTAGCTTCGGCTCCTAGCCCCTCGAATCGCTTCAGTCCTGCTGTGGCGGCAACAGCCTCCTCGCAGGCCTTTCGCGCTCTTCGTGGCTGAACAGTCGCCTACGCCTTTCTTGTGTGCTTAGTTAAGTCCTCGATCGATTAGTATCCGTCAGCTGCACGTGTCGCCACGCTTCCACCTCGGACCTATCAACCTTGTCATCTTCAAGGGATCTTACTCGCTTGACGCGATGGGAAATCTCATCTTGAGGGGGGCTTCACGCTTAGATGCTTTCAGCGCTTATCCCTTCCGCACATAGCTACCCAGCTGTGCCCCTGGCGGGACAACTGGTACACCAGCGGTGCGTCCATCCCGGTCCTCTCGTACTAAGGACAGCTCCTCTCAAATTTCCTACGCCCGCGACGGATAGGGACCGAACTGTCTCACGACGTTCTGAACCCAGCTCGCGTACCGCTTTAATGGGCGAACAGCCCAACCCTTGGGACCGACTACAGCCCCAGGATGCGATGAGCCGACATCGAGGTGCCAAACCTCCCCGTCGATGTGGACTCTTGGGGGAGATAAGCCTGTTATCCCCGGGGTAGCTTTTATCCGTTGAGCGATGGCCCTTCCATTCGGAACCACCGGATCACTAAGCCCGACTTTCGTCCCTGCTCGACTTGTAGGTCTCGCAGTCAAGCTCCCTTCTGCCTTTACACTCTTCGAATGATTTCCAACCATTCTGAGGGAACCTTTGGGCGCCTCCGTTACGCTTTGGGAGGCGACCGCCCCAGTCAAACTGCCCACCTGACACTGTCTCCCACCCCGATCAGGGGTGCGGGTTAGAATCTCAGTACGACAAGGGTGGTATCCCAACGGCGACTCCACCTAGACTGGCGTCCAGGCTTCTCAGTCTCCCACCTATGCTGTACATGTCGCACCAACATTCAATATCAGGCTGCAGTAAAGCTCCACGGGGTCTTTCCGTCCTGTCGCGGGTAACCTGCATCTTCACAGGTACTATGATTTCACCGGGTCTCTCGTTGAGACAGTGCCCAAGTCGTTACACCTTTCGTGCGGGTCGGAACTTACCCGACAAGGAATTTCGCTACCTTAGGACCGTTATAGTTACGGCCGCCGTTTACTGGGGCTTCGGTTCGCACCTTCGCTTGCGCTAAGCGCTCCCCTTAACCTTCCAGCACCGGGCAGGTGTCAGCCCCTATACTTCGCCTTACGGCTTCGCAGAGACCTGTGTTTTTGATAAACAGTCGCTTGGGCCTTTTCACTGCGGCTCCCCTGGGCTATTCACCCGAGGGAGCACCCCTTCTCCCGAAGTTACGGGGTCATTTTGCCGAGTTCCTTAACGAGAGTTCTCCCGCGCACCTTAGGATTCTCTCCTCGCCTACCTGTGTCGGTTTGCGGTACGGGCACCTCTCACCTCGCTAGAGGCTTTTCTTGGCAGTGTGGAATCAGGCACTTCGGTACTTCATTTCCCTCGCCATCACAGCTCAGCCTACTCAAGCGGATTTGCCTACTTGAGGCGCCTAACTGCTTGGACGCGCACAACCAGTCGCGCGCTGACCCTATCCTCCTGCGTCCCCCCATTGCTCAAACGGTGAGGAGGTGGTACAGGAATATCAACCTGTTGTCCATCGCCTACGCCTTTCGGCCTCGGCTTAGGTCCCGACTAACCCTGAGCGGACGAGCCTTCCTCAGGAAACCTTAGGCTTTCGGTGCAGAGGATTCTCACCTCTGTTTTCGCTACTCACACCGGCATTCTCACTTCTAAGCGCTCCACTAGTCCTTCCGGTCTAGCTTCGACGCCCTTAGAACGCTCCCCTACCGACGACGCAAGTCGTCCCACAGCTTCGGTGATACGTTTAGCCCCGGTACATTTTCGGCGCAGAGTCACTCGACCAGTGAGCTATTACGCACTCTTTAAATGGTGGCTGCTTCTAAGCCAACATCCTGGTTGTCTAAGCAACTCCACATCCTTTTCCACTTAACGTATACTTTGGGACCTTAGCTGGTGATCTGGGCTGTTTCCCTCTTGACCACGGATCTTATCACTCGTAGTCTGACTCCCGAGTATAAGTCATTGGCATTCGGAGTTTGACTGAGTTCGGTAACCCGATGAGGGCCCCTAGCCCAATCAGTGCTCTACCTCCAAGACTCTTCACTCGAGGCTAGCCCTAAAGCTATTTCGGGGAGAACCAGCTATCTCCAAGTTCGATTGGCATTTCACCCCTACCCACACCTCATCCCCGCACTTTTCAACGTGCGTGGGTTCGGGCCTCCAGTAGGTATTACCCTACCTTCACCCTGGACATGGGTAGATCACCTGGTTTCGGGTCTACGACCTCGTACTATACGCCCTATTCAGACTCGCTTTCGCTACGGCTCCGTCTTTTCGACTTAACCTCGCACGAGATCGTAACTCGCCGGTTCATTCTACAAAAGGCACGCCATCACCCATAAACGGGCTCTGACTACTTGTAGGCACACGGTTTCAGGTTCTCTTTCACTCCCCTCCCGGGGTGCTTTTCACCTTTCCCTCACGGTACTGGTTCACTATCGGTCACTAGGGAGTATTTAGCCTTGGGAGATGGTCCTCCCTGCTTCCGACG
>NZ_CP187112.1:0-7500 GCF_050613275.1 Anoxybacillus dikiliensis | reverse complement strand
GTTCATCAGCTAAAATGGCTTTTAAATGCGCAATGAGCTTCACTAGCTCCGCATATTCTTGTTCAATTTTTTCGCGTTCCAATCCCGTTAAACGTTGCAGACGCATATCTAAAATGGCTTGCGCTTGTTTTTCGCTTAACTGGAACTTCGTCATTAATCCTTCTTTCGCTACGTCTACAGTCGCAGATTGACGAATAAGCTCAATCACTTCGTCTAAATGATCAAGGGCAATGCGTAACCCTTCTAAAATATGGGCACGCGCTTCTGCTTTGTTTAATTCAAACTGCGTACGACGACGAATGACAATCTTTTGATGATCTAAATAATGTTGTAAACATTGTTTTAAGTTCAACACTTTTGGTTGACCGTCAACAAGAGCAAGCATATTAATACCAAAGCTTGTTTGTAAAGCTGTTTGTTTGTATAAATTGTTGAGCACCACATGGGCACTTACATCTCTTCTTACTTCAATAACGATGCGCATGCCGCTCCGATCAGATTCATCACGCAAATCCGTAATGCCCTCTATTTTCTTTTCACGTACAAGTTCAGCAATTTTTTCAATTAACTTTGCTTTATTTACTTGATAAGGCAATTCTCGGACAATAATTGTTTCTTTTCCGTTTTCTTTTTGTTCAATCTCTGCTTTCGCGCGTAATGTAATCGAACCTCGTCCTGTTTCATACGCTTTTCGTATACCGCCTCTTCCGATAATTTGCGCGCCTGTTGGAAAGTCTGGACCAGGCAAATACTCCATTAGTTCAGCAATGGTCATATCAGGATCTTTCATCAACTCTAATAAAGCATCAACGACTTCCCCGAGTTGATGCGGCGGAATGTTTGTCGCCATCCCGACCGCAATACCTGAAGATCCATTTACGAGTAAATTTGGAAAACGAGCCGGCAACACAATGGGCTCACGTTCCGATCCGTCGTAGTTATCTTGGTAATCAATCGTGTCTTTGTTAATATCCCGCAACAGTTCCATCGAAATTTTCGACATTCTTGCTTCCGTATAACGCATAGCTGCTGCGGCATCTCCATCAATTGACCCAAAGTTTCCATGACCATCAACGAGCATATATCGATAGTTAAAATCTTGTGCCATCCTCACCATCGTATCGTACACTGCTGCATCGCCATGTGGATGGTACTTCCCGATCACTTCACCGACAATACGTGCGGACTTTTTGTAAGGCTTGTCCGCTGTCATCCCTAAATCGTGCATCGCATATAAAATTCGGCGATGTACCGGTTTTAGCCCGTCACGCACATCAGGAAGTGCACGCGATACGATGACGCTCATAGCATAGTCAAGAAACGATGCACGCATTTCTTGACTAATACTTATTTCTTTTACACGTTCAGACATATAGACGAACCTCCCTTACTTAACAAAATAATAAAACGAGGGGAGGGTGAACAAACACTCTCCGACATGCTTAAATATCAAGATTTTTTACATACTTCGCATTTTCTTCGATAAACTGTCTACGTGGTTCTACTTTATCTCCCATTAAAATCTCGAACGTTTCGTCTGCTTCCATCGCATCTTGCAAACTCACTTTTAGCAACGTTCTCGTTTCTGGATTCATCGTCGTTTCCCAAAGTTGTTCTGGGTTCATTTCTCCAAGACCTTTGTAACGTTGAATAATCGGTTTTGGTTGTTCCGGTAAACGTCCTAATATTTCCTCAAGTTGTCGATCACTATATGCATACTCAATTCGTTTTCCTTGCTGAATTTTATATAAAGGTGGCTGAGCGATATAAACATAACCTTGTTCAATGACCTCGCGCATATAGCGGTAGAAAAATGTCAGCAACAGTGTACGAATATGCGCTCCATCAACATCAGCGTCTGTCATAATAATAATTTTATGGTAACGAGCTTTTGTAATATCAAACTCTTCTCCAATTCCTGTACCAAGAGCCGTAATAATGGCACGTACTTCATTGTTTGATAAAATTTTATCTAATCTTGATTTTTCAACGTTAATAATTTTTCCACGCAACGGTAAAATCGCTTGAAAATGACGATCACGTCCTTGTTTTGCAGAACCACCCGCTGAATCTCCCTCAACGACATACAGTTCACATATCGATGGATCCTTCGAAGAACAATCCGCTAATTTCCCAGGCAAACTTGATACTTCAAGAGCATTTTTTCTTCTCGTCAACTCTCTCGCCCGTTTAGCTGCTAGACGTGCCCGTGAAGCTAAAATTCCTTTTTCAACAATTTTTTTGGCGATTGATGGATTTTCAAGTAAAAACTTTTCAAATTGCTCCGCAAAAATAGACTCTGTCGCGGTGCGAGCATCGCTATTTCCAAGTTTTGTCTTCGTCTGTCCCTCAAACTGTGGAGACGGATGTTTTACGGAAATGATTGCCGTTAATCCTTCCCGCACATCCTCCCCCGTTAAATTGGCATCTTGTTCTTTAAACATATTGTTTTTTCGGCCGTAATCATTAATGATTCGCGTTAATGCCGTTTTAAAACCTAATTCATGTGTACCGCCTTCATGCGTATGAATGTTATTAGCAAATGAGTATATATTACTCGTATAGCCATCGTTGTATTGCAAGGCGATTTCAACTTGGATCCCGTCTTTTTCCCCCTCAATGTAAATCGGTTCCTCGTGAAGTGTTTCTTTCGTCCGATTTAAATGTTTGACGTATGAAGAAATTCCACCTTCGTAATAATATTCGTTGCGCCGTTTTTCGCCACGGCGATCTTCTAGCGTAATGCGAATCCCTTTATTTAAAAAAGCAAGCTCTCGTAAGCGATGTGCGAGCGTATCATAATCATACTCAGTCGTTTCTACAAAAATTTCTCGATCTGGTTTAAAATGAATGGTTGTCCCTGTCCGATCTGTCTCCCCTACAATTTGCAAATCAAAACAAGGCACGCCGCGCGTATATTTTTGATAGTGAATTTTTCCATCACGATGCACATATACTTCCAATTCTTCTGACAACGCATTTACAACAGATGCCCCAACTCCGTGTAAACCGCCAGACACTTTATATCCACCGCCGCCAAATTTTCCACCGGCGTGTAACACAGTCATAATTACTTCAACAGCTGGTCTCCCCATTTTTTCATGGATGCCAACAGGAATCCCACGGCCGTTATCGATTACTGTAATGCTGTTATCTTCTTCAACAATGACGTTAATTTCTGTACAAAATCCAGCTAACGCTTCATCAATGCTGTTATCAACGATTTCCCAAACGAGATGGTGTAATCCTTTTGGACCGGTTGATCCGATATACATTCCTGGTCTTTTTCGTACCGCTTCTAACCCTTCGAGAACTTGGATTTGGCTTTCATCATAAACGACTTGTTCTCTTTGTTCCATCGCCATTATTGATCACCTACGCTTTCCTTTTCGAACAATGCGTTCGAGGTTTATAGAAAAACTATCGTTTCATCATTTGTCCAGAGACAACTTCATACACATCTGCCTCACGAATGACGCGATGCTCGATCCCATCTATGCTCGTTGTCGTTACAAATGTTTGTACTTTGCCTTGGATAGCATTTAATAAATGCGTTTGGCGAAAATCATCAAGCTCTGATAGTACATCATCAAGTAAAAGAATAGGGTACTCGCCAATTTCCGAAAAAATTAAATCGATTTCAGCTAGTTTCAATGAAAGAGCTGTCGTTCGTTGTTGACCTTGTGAACCGAACGTTTGCACATCTTTCCCGTTAATCGTGAACGATAAATCATCTCGATGTGGCCCAATGAGCGTTGTACCTCGTTCTATTTCTTTTGTTTTTATTTTTGCGAACTTTTCGTTATACACTTCTACTATTCTCGACCATTGTTGCCCGTCTAATACATCAACTGAAGGACAATAGTGAATCCCTAGTTGTTCATTGCCCCGGCTAATTTCAGCATGGATTGGTTTAGCCCACGTTTGTAACAATTCAATAAATTCATATCTTTTTAGAGTGATTTTTGCAGCGAGCTCTACAAGCTGTTCCGTAAGCACATCAAGAAACGTTTCGTCCGTCTGTTTTTTCGACTGAAGCAGTTTCAAATATTGATTTCTTTGTTGCAACACTTTTTGATATTGTCCGAGCTCGTGCATATAAACAGGTGATACTTGGCCAATTTCCATATCGATAAAGCGTCTTCGAATTTGTGGGCTCCCTTTGACAAGGTTTAAATCTTCAGGGGCAAACATGACAACGTTCATATGACCAACGTAGCTGCTTAATTTTGCCTGTTCAATATAGTTTAATTTTGCTTTTTTTCCTCTCTTCGACACGATCAACTGTAAAAAAATTTGACCGTTTTTCTTTTCTACTTTACCTTCTATTTTAGCATAATCTTCTTCCCAACGAATTAAATCTTTATCGTTTGTTGTTCGGTGTGATTTCGCCATCGACAAGACGTAAATGGATTCCATAATATTCGTCTTCCCTTGAGCGTTTTCTCCTAAAATGACGTTTACATTATTTCGAAATTGCCAACAACCTTGCTCATAGTTCCGGTAATTTTTTAAAGTTAATTGTTCTAAAAACAAAGGTGCCTCCCGCCTTTACGAACGAATCGTAAATGTACCAATTGTTTGAATATGAACAACATCTCCTACTTTCAACTTCCGACCGCGGCGTTGTTCCCGTTCGCCATTGACGAGCACATCGTTTGTTTGTAAAAACCATTTCGCCATTCCACCTGTTGAAATGACGTTTGCTAGTTTTAAAAATTGTCCAAGCGTAATTGTTTCCGTTGAAATTTTTATTTCTTTCATGCCTCATCCGCTCACTTTCTATAAAAGTGTCCATTTTTTCATTGTACTAAAAAAGAAGGGGGAAGAAAAGGAAAGCTGCTAGATCTTCTAGCAGCTTTTTAGTATGTGCGTACAGGCAAAATTAATTGAAGCATAGAGTCGTCATGAAGTGGTCGAATGACGAACGGCCGCATGGCACCAGTAAAACTAATTTTAATTTCCGCCCCTTCTAACGCTTTTAATGCATCCATCATATATTTTGCGCTGAAAGAAATTTTTAATTCTTCACCTTCTACCTGTTCACATTGTACTTCTTCGACCACTTTTCCGATTTCAGGTGAGTTCGACGAAATTTCAACGACTTTGTCAGACAATGTTGATAAACGAACAACGTTATTTCTTCCTTCGCGTGCTAGCAATGATGCACGATCGATTGCTTGTAAAAACTCTTTTGTTTTAACAATCATATCTGTTTGGCTTTCTGTTGGAATTAACCGAGATGTATCTGGGTAGTTTCCGTCTAACAACCTTGAGAAAAACAATAAATGTTTTGTTTTGAACAACACTTGGTTTTCAGTTACGACAATATGAACAGGCTCATTTGATTCTTCGAGAATTTTATTTAACTCGTTTAAGCTTTTGCCTGGAATGACAATGTTGTAATACGCTTCTGATTCCGTTTCTACTTTTGCTTTCCGCATTGCTAGTCGATGACTGTCTGTTGCAGTACACATCAGTTCGTTATTTTCAATCCGCCAATTTACACCTGTTAAGATCGGGCGTGTTTCTGAGGTAGACACCGCAAATACCGTTTGGCGAATGACATGTTTTAGTAAATCAGCTGGTACTTTAAACATGTTTTCCTCTTGAATTTGTGGTAGCCGTGGATATTCTTCTGGATCCAATCCATTCAAATGAAATTCGGTTTTTCCGGAGCGGATCGTCGTGACGAATTTGTCTTTTACTTCGATTTCTACCGTTTCTTTCGGCAACTTACGAACAATTTCACTAAAAAATCGTGCTTGTAAGACAACGCTACCTTGGGTAATGACGTCTACAATGACTTGATTTTCCTCTTCAGCTGGAATGAATGATTCGATCGAAATATCGGAATCACTTCCTGTTAAAGTAACGCCTTGTTTCGAGGCAACAATTTTAATTCCAGTTAAAATCGGAATCGTTGTTCGGGATGATACAGCTTTCATCACATCTTGGACACTTCTCACTAAGTGGTCGCGATCAATAATAACTTTCACAAAGAAAACCTCCCTAACTTATTTATTATATTTTTTTAAAAAACTATTAATCGTAGTACTAGGTGGTGTGATTATGTGGATAAGTGAATAAAACAAAGGAAGCACAGACTATCCACATGTGGACAGACTGTGCACAAACATAAAGCAGTTATTCACATTATTTCAGCTTCTCCATAATTTCTTTCAATTGTTTTTGTAATTGAACGTCTGTTTGGATGAGTGCCGAAATTTTCTCGTGAGCATGGATGACAGTCGTATGATCACGCCCTCCAAATTCCTCACCAATCTTCGGAAGTGAGCAGTCTGTCAGCTCGCGCGAAAGATACATGGCAATTTGGCGGGGAAACGCAACTGATTTTGTTCGTTTCTTTGCCTTAAAATCTTCGAGCTTCAAGTTAAAATGCTCCCCAACAACGCGTTGAATGTCTTGGATTGTAATGACTCTTGGTTTGGAGCTTGGAATGATATCTTTTAATGCTTCTGCTGCTAAATCTGCGTTAATTTCTTTGTTAATTAAAGAGGAGTAAGCTACGACGCGAATGAGTGCACCTTCCAATTCACGAATGTTCGAATCGATTTGATTGGCGATGTACAACATCACTTCGTTCGGGATGTCGAAGCCTTCCGCCTTTGCTTTTTTACGCAAAATAGCAATTCTCGTTTCTAAATCAGGAGGAGTGATGTCCGTAATTAATCCCCATTCAAAACGAGAACGAAGGCGATCTTCTAACGTCGGAATTTCTTTTGGAGGTCGGTCACTCGATATGACAATTTGCTTACTTTCTTCATGTAATGTATTAAACGTATGGAAAAACTCCTCTTGTGTCTGTTCTTTTCCTGCAAGAAATTGAATATCATCTATTAACAGTACGTCCACGTTACGATATTTGTTGCGAAAATCATCTGGACGATTATCGCGAATGGCATTAATAAATTCATTTGTAAACTTTTCCGAAGATAAATAAACAACTTTTGCTGACGGATTATGTTCAAGAACGTAATGTCCGATTGCGTGCATGAGGTGCGTCTTGCCTAGGCCTACACCACCATAAATGAAAAGGGGGTTGTATGCTTTGGCCGGTGCTTCTGCTACTGCTAAAGATGCAGCGTGGGCAAAGCGATTGCCAGATCCAATGACAAAAGTGTCGAATGTATACTTTGGATTCAGCATACTCTGTGGAAATTCTGTTTGTTCGTCATCGTGTTTTCGCGGTTTGCTCGATGGTTTTAGATCAAATTCGTCTAGTGTTTGATGATTAGGGATTGTGCATTTAATTTTTAACTCTTCTCCGGTAATGTCATAGAGTGTCTGCTCAATGAGCCGTGTGTAGCGCGATTCGAGCCAATCTTTTGTAAATTCGTTTGGAACGGTAATAATAAGTATGTCGCCTTTTAGCGAATGAGCAGATGTCGATTTTAACCACGTTTCAAAGCTTGGTTTGCTAATTTTTTTCTCAATCTCGGCTAATGCTTTATTCCATAAGTCCGAAATATTTTCCAC